>JAYEFX010000279.1:0-5149 GCA_034658775.1 Campylobacterota bacterium | reverse complement strand
AGTATAAACTGATGACTTTTGATATGACACAGTATCACCAACAAAATGGTGGAGAACTTTATGGTTATCCTGCTGGTTGGAAAGGGTATGGTGTTGGTCAGTTAACTGGGTTTGTTCATAGAAACCCAAACAGAGTCTATTGTAGACAACGACGAGAACCCAACGGGTGAAGATATTTATTATGTAGCGCAAGACACTTGTACTGAGTGTATTGGTGATCACGATACTCCAGCATGTGCAGAAGCATGTCCAACTGAAGGTTGTATTGTATGGTCAGATGCTCCTACAACTGAAGGTGCAGTAGCTGGTGAGCCTTGTATCGAAGAATAAATCTTTAATACATTGTATTGAAAAAGGTGAGTAGTTTTTAACTACTTGCCTTTTTTTTTATTTTTAGGTATAATGCGCGACTTAAAATTAAAAGTACAAATATGGAGTATACAATGGAACAAACACTTTCAATCATCAAACCTGATGCAGTAGCAAAAAATGTAGTTGGACAAATCTTATCAAGATTTGAAAATGCTGGTCTTCGAATCGCAGCAACTAAAAAAATCCAATTAAGCCAAGCAGATGCACAAGCATTTTATGCAGTTCATGCTGAACGACCTTTCTTTGGTGACTTAGTAGAATTTATGATCTCTGGTCCAGTTGTTGTAACTGTATTAGAAGGAAACAATGCAATGGCAACAAACAGAGACTTAATGGGTGCAACGAACCCAAAAGAAGCTGCAGCTGGAACTATTCGAGCTGATTTTGCTGAATCAATTGATGCAAATGCAGTACATGGATCAGATTCTGTTGAAAATGCAGAGATTGAAATTAACTTTTTCTTTGCACAAAAAGATATTTGTTAATCCGTATAAAAGAAGAGAACATTTAGTTGAAAATAGAATTTAGAAAAGTATCTCCAAGCCTAAAAGAGTTTAAACTCAAACAGGTTTCAGTTAACTTTGAAGGTAGTTTTTGTAAGATATCATCAAAATTAGTTGAAATTGATGCAAAACTATCTGGTGCTACAGAAGTTCCATGTTGTAAATGTGGCGAAACATTTACAACTCAACTGAATGAAGATTTTGAATTTATCATAAGCGATGGTATATACGATGGTGATGATGAAACAAAATCAATTGTTGAAATAGAAGACGGTTTTATCAATTTTGATGAGATTGTTAAAAGTGAAATTGAATCAATACGAAGTGATTATCACACCTGTGAAAAATGCTTTGATAAAGACGATTTTCAAGAAATAGAATTATAAAAAGGACATACTATGGCAGTACCAAAGAGACGAGTATCACACTCAAGAGCAGCGAAAAGAAGAACACACTATAAGATTAAATTGGCAAGACCAGTTAAAGACACAGACGGGACATACAAAATGCCTCACAACATCAACCCAACTACTGGCGAATATAAAGCGTCATAAGCAAAATGGTTAAAATTGCAATCGATGCAATGGGTGGGGATTTTGGCCCTGCTCCAATCATTGAAGGGCTTATATCAGCTCTAAAAAAAGACAGACACTTTGAGGCAATTGCTGTTGGTAAAGAGTCTGAACTTCTCCCCCTCATACCTAAAAAATTTGATCACCGAATTACAATTATAGATACAGATGATGTTATTAGCATGACGGATCATGCAACAGACGCACTTAAACGAAAACAATCAACTGCATACATTGCAATAGAATTGGTTCGTAATGGTGAAGCTGATGCCTATGTTAGTGCAGGTCACAGTGGTGCATCGATGAGTTTAGCAACATTACGTATTGGACGCATCAAAGGGGTGACACGACCCGCAATTGCTACACTTATGCCCACAAGTGATGCGCACAACACTTTGGTTCTTGATGTAGGAGCCAATGTTGATTGTGATGCAAACAACTTATTAGAATTTGCTATTATGGGACAAGTGTATGCTGAAGATGTACTCAATATTGATGATCCATTGGTTGGTTTACTAAGTAATGGAGAAGAGGAAAGTAAAGGAAATGAAGTTACCAAAGAAGCCTTTACAAAACTCTCCAATATTCATAACTTTGCAGGAAATGTTGAAGGAAATGATATCTTTAAAGGCACAGTGGATATTGTTGTGTGCGATGGATTTATGGGTAATATTTTGCTTAAAGCTGCTGAAGGTATCGCTGATACCATTAGTAAAATTATCAAAAACAACCTCAAACGATCACTGATCTCTATTACAGGTGCAGTGCTCATGCGAAAAGTATTCAAAACACTTAAGCTTCGTGTTGATTATGCAGAGTACGGTGGGGCACCATTATTAGGGGTTAAATCACCTGTAATTATTGCTCATGGTAAATCAAATGCCAAAGCGATGCAAAATGCAATTTTTCAAGCCATTCGATCTGCTGATTCAAATTTAAACAGCGATATTGAAGAAAAATTAGCCTATTATAAAGCGAAGTAAGGAGTTCCATGAGTTATGCAGCATTTAGATCTATAGGGTCCTACATTCCAGATGAAATTAGAGATAATGATTGGTTTGTTCAACGTATGGATACAAGTGATGAATGGATAACTAAACGAACAGGAATTTCTCAACGACGAATTGCAGCCCAAGACCAAAATACTAGTGATTTAGGATATGAAGCAGCAAAAATAGCCATTGATCGAGCCAATATTACTATTGATGATATTGATCTGATTGTGTGCGCAACCATCACTCCGGATTATTTTTGCATGCCGTCAACTGCATGTTTAATTGCAGATAAGTTGGGTCGTAAAGATATAATGGCACTGGATATATCTGCTGCGTGTACGGGTTTTGTATATGCGTTGAGCGTTGCTCGGGCATTTATAGAATCTGGCATGAAAAAAAATGTACTGATTATTGGAGCTGAAAAGCTCAGTTCTATTGTTGATTACACCGATCGAACTACCTGCATGCTTTTTGGTGATGGTGCTGGAGCTGCAGTTATTAGTGCAACAGACGATAAAGATGAAGCCATTCTTGATGTTCAGTGCAGTGCAGATGGCTCATTACAAGATTTTCTTTTAACTCCTGGTATTCAAAGTTCTGAAGCCTCTTTTATGCAAATGAAGGGAAATGAAACTTTTAAAATTGCCGTTCGAACGTTAACTTCAGATGTGCAAAAAATCATGGAAAAAAATAATTTTGTTAATGATGATATTGATCTATTTATTCCGCATCAAGCCAACTACAGAATCATCAAAGCTGTTGGGGATGCCTTAAAATTTAAAGATGAACAAAAAGTACTCACCGTACATAAATACGGAAATACATCAAGTGCATCAATCCCTATGGCCATTAATGAATGTTATGAAGATGGTCGACTAAAACCTGGATCGATGATGTTGCTGGATGCTTTTGGTGGTGGACTTACATGGGGAAGTGCATTGGTGAAGTTTTCACCTACAAAATAGTTCTACTTTTTTATCAAATAATCTAAATTTTCTTTATACTCAATTTTTCGTATCTTTTTATTACGCAGATGAATCACCGTAATCAATCCCTCTTTTTTAGGCATCAACAAAGCATCTTTTTCATCTTCAATTAATCCTATTTGATAATTATAACTCTTAAATTTTGGTTTCATAAACATCGCCATGACAAAAGTTGGGACATCACTTACATCACTCATGTATGTTGCTCTTTTTTTTCTTAAAAAATCTTTATTCTTTTGCAAAAAATTCTTCATCACTATCCCTTTTTCTTTTGAAAAAGTTACAATTAAGAGTTTGCTTTTTTTATCAATAATTACACTTTGATCAAATTGATCCTTGCAATACTCAAAAGGCAAATACGTTCCTACTTTTATCTCTTGTGCTAATATTAATCCACTGCTTAGAAGCATTGCAAAAAAAGTTTTTTTCATAAAATAATTCCTTAAATTTAACGAAAGTATACCAAAATAATTTAACCTTATCTTAAATATTATTATTTAAATCATTAAACAAAGACAGCTGTAAACTCTTTATTTATTAAAGCTAAATCGTCTCATTTACCTTTAACAAGAATTTAGATAAAATCTTTAAAAATTTAACAACGGAGAACAGATTCTATGGAATTTAACGCAAAGAAAATTGATGGAGCAAACGCAGTCGTAACTGCAACTCTAGATAAAGAAACATTAGATAAAAATTTAGACAAAATGGCTAAACAAGCTGCAAAAAACATGAGTATTCAAGGTTTTAGAAAAGGTAAAGTACCTGTAGCAGTTGTAAAACAACGACACGGTGATCAATTAGCACAAGATGCACAATCTGAAGCACTACGAACATTAGTAGGTGATGCCTTAGCCCAATTAAAAATTGATAATGCTGATATCATTGGTGAACCAGCAGTGTCTAAATTTGATATTAAAGAAGATGGTTCTATTGATGTAGAGGTAAAAATCTCTTCAAAACCTGCAGTTGACCTTGGTGACTATGAAGCATTGCTTCCAGAAGTAACGGCAAAAGAAGTAAGCGATGCTGAAGTAGATGAAAGAATTGATACTATGGCTAAATCTTCTGCACCTCTAGCAAAGATCAAACGAAAAAGAATGGTAAGATCTGGTGACTTTGTTATCATTGATTTTGAAGGGTTCATTGATGATGTTGCATTTAATGGTGGAACAGCTAAAAAACATACACTTGAAATTGGTTCAAACTCATTTATCCCAGGATTTGAAGATCAAATTATTGGTATGAAATATGAAGAAACAAAAGATGTTGTGGTTAAATTTCCAAACAAATACCAATCTGAAGAGTTAGCAGGTAAAGAAGCGACATTTAAAGTTCTTTTACATGAAATTCATGAAAAAGGTGAAGCTGTAATTGACGATGCTTTTGCTGCAAAAGTTATGCCAAATGAAAAAGATGTAACGGTTGAATTACTAAAAGAAAAAATTGCTGAGCAAATTAAATCAGAAAAAATGGTTAAATACTACAATGAAGATTTAAAACCAGCCTATTTAGCTGATCTTGTAAAAAATATTGCAATGGATCTTCCTGAATCTATTATCGATCAAGAGATCAACAACTCATTGAACAATGATTTAAGAGCATTAAGCGAAGATGAGTTAGAAAAATTAAGAAACGACGGCGATGCTGTTGAAAAAATGAGACAAGATGCGCGACCTGGAGCAATTGACAGTGTAAAAGCTACATTTATTGTAGATGCA
>JAYEFX010000278.1:0-21625 GCA_034658775.1 Campylobacterota bacterium | reverse complement strand
AAAAAAGATGGGTAAAAAAGCAGCTATTATTACAGGGCGTACCTCAAAAATAGTAGAAAATCGTGCACAAGATTTGGGTATTACGCATATCTATCAAGGGGTGCATAATAAAGATGAGATATTGCAAAATATTCTTGATGAAGAGAACCTGAGCATGAAAAATGTTGCGGCCATTGGGGATGATCTGAATGATTATAAAATGCTAAATGCCGTTGGACTCTCCTTTGTTCCCAATGATGCTTCCTCTTACGTTAAAAAAATAGCAAATGTTGTATGTCAAAATAATGGCGGTGATGGAGCTGTACGTGAGATGTTGGAATACATCTTTAAGTATGAAGGCAAAGAAGAGGATTTTATAAATTTATGGGCATAAATCAATTTGTTTACATTGTTTTTATTGGTTCTATTGTTGCTTTATTGCTTGGGTTTGATACTCAAGTGATCAATGAAACTAAAAAGAATCAACCTATCGTAAAGTTTGAGCAAGCAACGATGTATACGATGGATAAAGAGCAAGTAACACGAATAGTTGAAGCTAAAGAAGCCATACGCTATAAAACAAGAGATGAACTCATTGATGCAAGTGTGGTTATGCGTGTGGATTCTGCAAACAGTTCTGAAGAGATGCTGGATGTATTAAGTGCTAAAAAAATCACCAAAAAAGTAAATAACTTAGCTTTGCGTGGTGACGTGCAATACAGTCGTGCTGATGTGATGGAGTTTGAATCTGAAGTATTGAATTATAATGTTCGATCAAAAGTTGCACAAAATATGCACCCTTTTACTGCAATTTATAATGGTGATTCTTTAGTTGGAACGCATCTGTATGTTGATGCCACAAAGAATATTATAAGAGCAAAACAAACTAAGTTTATTGTTGATTTAGATAAGGAATAGAGGATTAAAATGAAAAAGTTAAGTAGTATTGTATTTTTATTGATGTTAATGGTAAGTGGTCTTAATGCACAAAATCAGTTGATTATTGATGCTGTAGAGTTTGAAAATGATGATACCAAAGGGATTACAACTTTTAAAGGCAATGTAAATATTAAACGAATTAAAGATGTGATTAAGTGTAATAAAATGGTTTTGTATACAAAACCCAACACATCTGGAAAATCTAAAAATAAGCAAATAGAAAAAATGGTAGCAACTGGAAATGTTAGATTTACGTTGTACATGAAAGAAAAAGTGTATACGGGACATGGAAATAAAGTGATTTATGAACCTCAAAAATTAAAATATAAAATTATTGGCAATGGATACTTAGAGGAACTAAAAGATAATACTAAGATCTATGGGGATACAATTTATTTAGATCAAAAAACTGGTTATGCGCATATCGAAGGAAATGAGAAAAAACCGGTACGATTTATTATGAACATTGATGAAAAAGAGTAACAATGCGATTAATTGATGCAAAATTTTTAACTTCAGCGCAAAGTATAGAAGATTCACCTAGTCCAGATGTCGCTGAAGTGGCTTTTTTAGGACGTAGTAATGTTGGAAAAAGTTCATTGTTAAACACTTTATGCAAACGAAAAGGGTTGGCAAAATCTTCTGCTACGCCAGGAAAAACTCAATTGTTAAATTATTTTGATATCACCTTTAAAGTTGATGATGAAAGTGATGATAATAAATACAGATATGCACGTTTTGTGGATCTTCCAGGTTTTGGGTACGCTAAAGTATCCAAATCGTTAAAGCACCAATGGCATAAAAATTTAACCAACTTTTTAGAACAACGACCCAGTTTGCGAATTTTTATTCATCTGATTGATGCGCGTCATATTGATCTTGAAGTGGATAAAAGTGTGGATGAGTTTTTGCAACACATTAAGCGTGGTGATCAGATTATTTTAAATGCTTTTACTAAAATTGATAAGCTTAAGCAAACCGATTTACAAAAATTACGGCATAAGTTTCCCGAGGGAGTATTTATCTCCAATCTTAAAAAGCGGGGTATGGATAAATTGGAACTTAGAATTTCAGATTTCCTTTTTGCTAATACTATGATACCAAAGAGTTAATGATGAGTATCGTTTATTCTAAACCTACGGTTGTTGAGATACAACAGATGCAAGATATGGTAAAAGCAGATGTTGAAAATGGAAATATTTTATTGCGAACAGCAGATGAGATGGCGACAAACATTCGCTCGTATATTATTGCTAAGCAAGATGATGTTTTAGTTGGTTTTTGTGCTTTACATATTTACTCACCGCGCCTTGCAGAGATTCGAAGTTTGATTGTATCTACGGATCATCGTAAAAAAGGGATTGGAAGTTCCTTGGTTAAAGAGTGTTTAGTAGAGGGAAAAAAATATAATATCAAAGAGGTTTTAGCATTAACGTATCATAAAGAGTTGTTTGAACATCTTGATTTTAAGCAGATTCAAAAAGAGTCTATTCCTGAACATAAAATTTGGGCAGATTGTATTCGGTGTAAGCACTTTCCAATTTGTGATGAGATCTCTTTAAGCATACAATTGTAGTATTTAGAAGAGTTGATTGAGAATTAATTAAATGTTAAGTAAAAATATTTTTGATAGGCCAGTATCACTTATAGCATTACTTATTGCAGTATTTTTACTCAATACGGTAAGTTCGACCTATTTTATCCAAATTACTTTAGCTGGAGTGGTATTTTTAGGTTTTTTAAAAACACTGGACAATAAATATTATAATTCATTTATACTTATTGTGTGTATGTTTATTGTGATTGAGAGTAATCAAGGATTAAATCTTTTTACGTTGACCATCTTTTCCTATGTATCGTATCTAACGATTATTCCCTATTTGGATAAAGTTTTTACCATTGCTAGTGTGCGAGATTTTGTGCAACTGTTTTGGTTTTATATTGGTCTTGGTATCGCATACAGTACATTAATAGAGTTTGATTGGGCAATAGTTGGGATAATTATGCTTAATTTAATACTTGATATTATTTTAGTGGGGTTGTTTTTATGAGAATTAAATTAATATTATTGTTTGTTGTGTCCCTTACTGTATTGCTATTATCGCGTGTGTATTTTTTAAGCATTAAGTCCAATACCTATTATGAAGAGCTTTCAAAAAGAAATTATATTAAAACAACCTACAGCACTTCTGTTCGTGGTAATATTTTGGATCGCAAAGGTGTCCCTTTAGCCATTAATGAACTTGGGTTTAAACTGTTTATTACCCCGCACATGCGTAATGTTAAAAAATCAATTCAATTAAAAAAAATCATTAAAACCATTTGCCAAGTATTTCCAACTTTTGATGAAAAAAAATTATTGCAAAAATATAAAAAACTCGATTCCCCTTATCGTCATGAACAAATTCAGTTGATTGATTACATCACCTACGATGAATTTTTCCCCCATTATGTTAAATTTAATACGATGGATGATGTGGAAGTAAGCAGTGCTACAAAACGACATTATCCCTATAAAGAGATTGGTGCACATGTTTTGGGCTATACTGGTAAAGCAACACGAAAAGATATGCAAAATAATGAGATCTCTAAATACACTAAAATAATGGGTAAAACAGGTATTGAAAAATATTACAATGCAAAACTGCAAGGTTCACTAGGGGAGCGTATTGTCAAAGTGAATGCTTTAAATAAAGAGATAGAAGTTTTAGAAGAAACAACTGCATCATCTCATAATGATATTCAAATAAGCATCGATATTCAATTGCAAAAATATATCCATGAGATGTTTAGTGACAAAGGTGGTGCTATTGTTGTGATGGATTCAAACAATGGGGAAATTTTAGCAGCAGCGAGTTTTCCTGAGTTTGATAACAATATATTTTCACAAGGTATTAGCACGAAGCAGTGGAATATTATACGTAATGATTTAAATCATCCTTTTACGAATAAACTGGTTAATGGACTTTACCCACCTGGTTCGGTGATAAAAATGGGAATGGCAATCTCCTTTTTAGAACATGGTTTAGACCCTAACTTTGAGGTGAAATGTACGGGACGATTACCGTTGGGGCGCAGAAACTTTAGATGTTGGAAGTTAAGTGGGCATAAAAAAGTTGATTATACCAAGGCCATACGTGAAAGTTGTGATGACTTTTTTTATAAAGGAAGTCTGGAAATTGGTATCAATAAGATTTCAACTACATTGGACAAGTTTGGTTTTGGTAAGAAAACAGGTATTGATCAATTTAATGAGTTTATTGGAACCAACCCTAATAAAGCATGGAAAAAGAACAAATACAATATGCCATGGTACATAGGTGAAACAGTAGTATCCTCTATTGGACAAGGCTTTATTCAAGTGACTCCAGTTCAAATTGCTGCGTATACGGCATCTTTAACCAATAGCATACTGCCACGACCCCATTTCCTTAAAACCAAAGAAGCTCAATCCTATAAAGATTTAAAATTAAATAAAAAGCATCTAAAAATGGTGCAAAAAGCGATGCTTGAAGTCACGACACATAAAAAAGGAACGGCAACCAAGTATGTGCGCACAAAAAATAAAATCAAGATTGCAGCCAAAACAGGAACGGCACAAGTATCCAGTATTGCACAAAATGAGAAGCGACGGATGAAAGAGGAGGAGTTGGAATATTATAAGCGTTCACACGCTTGGATGACAACCTATGCTCCTTATGATAATCCACAATACGTTGTAACTGTATTGGTAGAGCATGGAGGTCATGGGGGAGATGCTGCAGGGGAGTATGTAGCTAAAATTTATGATAAATTGATTGACTTAGGGTACATTCAAAAACCCTAAGTCTGAATATGTTTTAATCTTTATAAAGTTTTGAAATAGGACGCTGTATGATTGCTGGTACAAAAAACAGTGATACAAAATATGCCGATATCGTTCCCCCAACTAATGCAACTCCTAATCCACCAAATACCGCATCTGTAGCTAAGAGTGAACTGGCAAAAACAATGGCCAATACTGTTAATAATATAGGCTTAGCCCGAGTTGTAGTTGCTACAGCAATAGCACGATTAGGTTCCATGTGATGTTGTTCTATGAGTTGTTGTGTAAAATCAATAATCAGCAAGGAGTTGCGTGAATTAATTCCAATAAGCCCGATAAATCCGATCAAGGAGGTGGCTGTAAGATAAAAAGTATCTACTGTCATGAGATCCATGATCAAGTGTCCTGCAATCACCCCAATGAGTGAAATAAAACTTGATAAAACAATGGCACCTGCTAGTGAAAAGTTTTTGTAGTACACCACCATGAGTAAAAATATGAGAACTAAAGCACCAATAAAAGCACCACCGAGTTCGATAAAAGTATCTAGGGTGACTTTGAGTTCTCCATCAAAGATGACATCAAATACTTCATTGGTTTTTTTGTCAACAAATCGAAGATTTAGTAAGTTGCTGTTTGAAACAATAAATTGCTCTTGAAGCGTATTTATCATCATAGATCTAGCATCCAATAATGGATAAATTTGACTGTCTTTATTGGTTTGAGCTACGACATTAATCATGTGATTAAGATTCTTTGAGGTGATGCTTGGCTCTTGAGTTGTTTTTTGAATCTGTACAAATTCACTCAAAGGTACCATCATCCCTTGTTTATTCATCAGTTTTAAATTGGATAATTTACTTTTTAAAGCTTCTTTGCTAGAGTTTTCAACAATACGTGTATCATCAAGTCTTAAGAAAATTGGCACCTGATTTTCTGAATCTCCAAGATTTACTGCACCTACATTCATCCCTTCAAATGCAAGGTAGATGATTTTTTTGACTTGATCAACACCTACTTGACTTTTGATAATTTTGTTGTTATCAAGCTTAAGCTGATATTTTGTGTAGGGCTTGTCGTATAAAATATCAATATCCACCAAAGTCTTTTGTTTGGCCAAAATAGCAGATATCTTTTGAGACAATGCATAACGACTTTTAAGTGAATCTCCTCCATAAACTTCAGCAACCACATCAGCAAGAACGGGAGGACCAGCTGGTAGTTCAACAAATTTTATGTTTGCATTATTGATGTTGCATTGCTTTTGAATAATTGGACGAATGCGTGAAACAAAGTTATAACTTTGTTCATCTCGGTGATTGGCTCGTGCTATGTTGATCATGATCTCTGCAACATTTTGTGAGGATTTCAATGCACTTCCTTTTACCATCCCTGCAAAATCTAAAGGTTGCCCTTCACCTAAAAATACAGAAATTGCATTAACGATAGGTTCTTGTTGCAGTTGTGCTGCAATGCATGAGGTTACCTCTTTGGTTTGTGCGCTGGATGATCCAAGAGGAAGATCAACATAGATTGAGAAGCTGTCTGAATCTTTACCCGGTAACATTTTAGCTTTGACCATCTCTAAAGGGATAAGGTAGACTGAAATTGCAAAAAGTATAAGGGTGATAAGGTACACCATGGTTCGATTAAATTGATTATGAACAATCCAATAGATTAGATGTTCAAGTTTAGAGGGTTGATGATGACTCATTTATGCCCCTCCTTTTTTAATAATTTTTTCACCAGATACGGGGTAAATATGTAGGCAACAAATAAGGACATAAACAGTGCAATAGGTACAAATACGGGAAGTGGATGCATAAATTGCCCCATCATTCCACCCACAAAAAACATAGGAATAAAGGTCATGATAATTGCTAAAGTCGCGATGTTTGTAGGGTTTCCAATCTCATTGGTAGCTTCGATGCATATCTGTTCTAGTGTTTTATCTGCACTGTTGTGATCGTGCATGTGTCGATGTATGTTTTCAATGACAATAATGGCAGCATCAACAAGCAGTCCAAGACTTAGAAGTAGGGCAAACAGGGTGATACGATTGATGGTTTCACCGATTAAGAATCCTACAAAAAGTGTCAAGGCTAAAATCATAGGCACCGTTAATGAGACAATGATGGCTTCTTTGAATCCCAATGTAAATACAAGCAATACAGCAATAATAAAAATGGAGATAATCAAATGAAACATCAATTCATTGACAGCATGATTGGCAGCATATCCATCATCACGAGTAATCACGTACGCAATTCCTTGTTTTGATAGATCTTCTCTTATGGTATCTAAATAGGTAAAAATTTCGTCATTGATAACAACAGTATTTCCACCTTTTAATTTGGAAATGGTCATGGTGGTTTGGGAGATATTTTTAAGCTCTTTAGTATACAGCTTGGCACTTTTTAGATTTTGAATATCACTGCTTTTTTCAATGCGTGCAATGTTTTTGAGATAAATAGGGGTATTCATGTAGGATGCTATAATGATATTTTCAAGATCTTTGACACTGTTTATTGAGCTTTCAATACCAAAGGTGATGATTTTTTGTTGCGCTGTTTTACCTTGAACAAAAGGCAACTCAAAAGATAAACCTTTGATCGATTCAATTATTTGTCCTAAGGATATATGATAAGCAGACAGCTTATGAATATCTACTAAAATATTGTATTGCTCTTTGGATTCACCTTTTAAATCAACAATGGCCACATCATTTATTTTATTGATGTTGTGTGCAATTTTATTGATTTGTTGATAGAGTTGAGTATTGTTTAACGTACCATTTTTGGAATAAAACGCGATGGTGGCAACTGGAATATCAGTATCGATGTCCATGGTTTTGATAATAGGTTGCATAGCACCACTTGGCATAAGATCAATGTTTCGCATCACTTGATCGTACAATTTTAAATCGGACTGGATTTTGTCTTGACCAATGTAGTATTGCACTTGAATGATCCCTACGGATTCTTTAGCATAAGAATAGATGTTTTCTACCCCTTTGATGGCTCTGATTTTTCGTTCTAAAGGTTCAACAATGACTTTTTGTATCTCAGAAGCACTTGCTCCTGGCATAGCAACAATTACAGCTCCACCGGCAACTTTTATTTGAGGGTTTTCTTCCCTTGGTGTTAAGTTCAGCGCCATGTATCCAACGGCTAAAATAAATACACCCAATAACAGTGTTAAAGGATGATTAATAAATCCTTTTGCCAGTTTACCTGCAACATTCATCTCTAAGGGTTTATTCTCCATGATTCAACCTATTTGGCATCAATAAATACTTTTGCATACATACCTGGATAAATAGTTTCTTGAGTGGAAAAAGAGATTTTAGCCGTAAAGGTATGCGTCAATGGATTTGAACTTGGTATGATGGATCTAATCTCTCCTTTGATTTTTAAATCCATCGAAGGGATATGTATATCAACCTCTTGCCCTTTTTTAATAAACTTAAGATCACTCTCGGCAATTTGTGCATCTATTTTTAAACTTGACAGATCAGTAAGAACCATTGCTGGCATCCCTGGTATTGCCATCTCTCCAGCTTTGATCATTTTTTTAATAATCACTCCATCATTGGGTGCGACAATGGTGAGATATCGGTATTGGTTATTTACTTCAGCAACTTGCGATTGTGCAATACGCACCATGTCTTTTAGATTTTTTGTACCCAGTTCAAGCTGTTCAAGCTCAAATTTAGAAACCAAATCTTTTTTATACAATCGTTTAAATCGTTCATAATTTTGCTTCATGGTTAGATATTGATTTTGGTACATTTGTACTCCCAATGTTGCTTGCTGTTTTTTGTTGTCAATCTCTGTTGAATCTATTGAATAAAGAACTTTTCCTTTTTTGACATGATCTCCAGCTGCAACATTGACCTCTTTTATAAATCCCATAAATCGTGAAGTGATGTATTTTTCATTATCTGAAATTACTGTGGCGCTTAGTTCAATTGTTTTTGCAAACAGTGCTGTAGTGCTTAAGAACAATAAGCTTAAGAGTATTTTTTTAATCATTTTTTTAATCCTTTAAAGAGTGACCCAAAGAGAGCTTGAGATTTGCACTAGCAATGCTGTACTCATAATGGGACATAATGGTATGGGCTTGTGTTTCTTGTGTTTTGGCTTGTTCTAGAAGAAGTGTGTTCATGGAGATAAGTTGATTTTTGTACAGCTCTTCACTTTTGGATAAAATATCTTGGGCTAGAGCTTGGGCTTTTATTTTCTGATTGTAAATCTTTTCTTTAGCATTTAAGGTTAAAATATTTTTTTTGATTTCAAGTTTTAGTCCATTTTGCATGTGGTTAAAATAGAGTTTGCTTTGTTGATATTTGATTTTAGCTTTTTGTTTTGCAACACTTTTTGTATGTCCATCAAAAATTGTGTATTTAAGTCCAATGGCTCCCATGTAATAATCTTTATTAGTATCAAGTGAAAATTTATCGTCATTAAAGCCGTATTCAAGATGCGCACCAATCATAGGGTAGTCTTGCGCTGAATCAAATGCAATTTTTGATTTCATGGTTTGAACATTGTACTGCATCCATTTATAATCATCACGGTTGTTGTACCCCTGGGGATCCACTGCATAGGTTTTGTCATCAATAAAAATAAACTCTTCTACATCACTAATGCTTAAATCATCTGTTAAAAAATGCAAATAGGCAATAGCCAGATCAAATTTGTTTTGAGCTTGAATCATTTTAGTACGAATATCCATATCGTATACCGTGGCTTGTTTAACGTCAATTTGGGTCACCAAACCCTCTTTATTTAACTCTTTTGCAAAATGAACAAATGAATTGGTGGCTTTTTGTGCTTTTTCAATCGCTTTGATAAAATACTTTGCAGCTACGGCTCCATTGTAGGCTTTAAGAACTTCGAGTTCGAGTTTTTTAGTATCGGATGAATATTTTGCTTGGGTTGCTAAGATTTGAAGTTGTGCCATTTTTTGAGCATTTTCCAATTTGTATCCTGTAAAAATTGGTATCTCGTAGCTTACTTTTGTTTCAAAATTTGTACGTGTTTTTGGATTGTTTAGATCATTGGGTTGTGTTGCTAATAAAGCATTTCCATCTAATGGTGCTCCACCCATGGCTGCACCTAAAGGGGTTAGAAAATCAGAAAAACCAAAATCACCAAAATCTGCTTCACGCGAAGCCAGTTTCATACCAAAAACATACCCTGCATGATTGGTGCGTGCAATATTTTCTTCAAAGATCATCGAGCCAATATTGTACCCTTTGGCTTCAATAAGTGTTTGTTTTGCTTCGTCTATTGTAAGCTTTTTAGCTTGAAGCTCTTTATTGTTTTCTAAAGCAATATCCAATGCTGATGAAAAATTAATTGTATGAGAAAACCCTAAGATTGGGAGGGAAAACAGAAGAAATAAATATTTCATAAAAAACCTTATCTAGCGTATTTAAATCGATTCTACAGAACATAATATAAAAAATAGATTAAGATATTATCAGAGGTTCTTATAATAATTATCTTTTTAAATCTCTTTACGTAACTCCTTCAATGCTTCCATTTGACCACGACCAAGATAAATGATGTAAAATACTGATGCAATCAATGCCATAAAAGGGATCATTGAGATAAAATAAAGCAACAGAGTTCGTAATCGTACTTGATTGCTGTGTTGGTATTTAAGACGAAAGTGCTCATCTTGGGTCATTTTAATATTGGATGTAATATCAAAATTAAGTAGTTTGTGAAACATGTAATAAAAAGGCAAATTAAATGCTACGATATTTACAATGGGAATAAAATACAAAGGGATAAGTACAATAAACAATATTAGCATTATAAATGTGTATTTAATGGGTGTGAGAATGGACATAAAGAGTGAAGCACTATCGTTGAGTTGAATTTGAGTATAGTGACGTTTTTGTAAAATATTTAAAATATTGGGTGTTAAAAAACCAATAACAACAAGTGAGATAAAAACGGACAGCATCATCACGGCAATAGTTCCAACGGTATAAACAAAAAAACCAATTAACCAAGAGGTGATAGAGTTTTTAAGTAAAAATTCAATGATACCATTTCCCCCTTCATACGTTTCATTGATGGTGGTTGTATCCGTAACTCCATTGTTTGTGACGGTATGTGTTTGTTCCATATGAATGGTGCTGTCTTTGAGCGCATCTAGGCTGACATCTGCAATGATAAAAAACAGAGCATAAAAAATGATTACAGTGAACACAAAAGGTAAAAATGCCAACTTTAACATCGGTTTTGTAAAATAGTCTTGCAGTGATTTTGTAAACAGTGAAAATTCGCTTATCAAGTAGATCCTTTAAAATAGTAGGGTAGTAAAATAAATACCTTGATATTACTTAAATTTATGTTAATTTATTGTTTTTTATAGTGAATTTTAATTAAAAACTAAGTAAAATATTTTGTTATGTATAAAATTTGTAACCAAAGGTACTTGTAAATGAAAAAATATACTAAAATATTTATATTGTTTGCAACAGTGTTGTTTGGGATCATATCTACAAAACTCTATAATGAATACCATGCAAATGAGAAATTAAAACTTTTGATTGTGCAAAATGAAGCAGATTCTTTATCCTATTTAATCGCCGCTTTTAGAAAAACATATCAAGAATCATTTATCCAAAATAATATTCCTATTAATAACGATACGGTTCATTTACTTCCGGTTAAAACCATCAAAAATATTAGCGATGATTTTACTGAAATGTTGGGTGAACGTATTCGTATTCATACTGTTTCAGATAGACCAAGAAATTTGGATAATAAAGCCAATACCCAAGAACTTGCTGTAATAAAATATTTTAATGAAAATAAAGATAAAAAGTCCTACTTTTATAAATTAGAAGATGATTCGTATTATTATGCCAAGCCTTTATACATCACCAATCATTGTTTAAAATGTCATGGTAAAAAAGAAAATGCACCATTGACAATTCAACAACGATACGATACAGCGTATGATTATATGCTGGGTGAGTTACGAGGTATTACGAGCATCACTGTTCATAAAGAAGATACCATTAATAAACTAGATGAAAATTATCTCAGAAGTGTTAAGGCTGCAATTATTGTATACATACTGTTTTTATTGTCTATTTATTTTTTAATACGTATTATTGTTAAAAATAAAGAGGAATATACCCGAAATCTTGAGGATAAAATTATTGAAGAGGTGAGAAAAAGTAAAGAGATTGAAAAGCAACTGTTTCAGTCTGAAAAAATGGCAGCAATGGGTGAAATGATTGGAAATATTGCGCATCAATGGAGACAACCACTTTCAGTAATCTCTGCTGCAGCAACGGGTACGAAGTTACAAAAAGAGCTAGGGGTATTAACAGATGAAGGATTAAATGATAATCTGACCAATATTAATACTAATGCACAATACCTTTCTGAAACAATTAATGATTTTAGAAATTTTATAAAAGGGGATCGACAGTCGCTATTGTTTAACGTAAAAGAACAATTTGATAGCTTTTTACATTTGGTTGATGGTTCGGTTACTAATCATCATATTAAAGTAATGGTTGATAATCAAGACGAGATATATATTAACGGATATCCAAATGAACTGATACAATGTTTTATCAATATATTTAATAATGCTAAAGATGTGTTAACACTCATAGATCAAAAAAATAGGTTGTTTTTTATCAGCAGTAAACGTATTGATAATGATATTATTATTGTTTTTAAAGACAATGCGGGAGGGATCCCTCAAGATATTTTACCTAAGATTTTTGATCCTTACTTTACCACTAAACACCAAAGTACAGGAACAGGACTTGGCTTGCACATGACTTATAATTTAATCGTTGATGGGATGAATGGTACAATCAAAGCATCCAATGTTGAATACAGTTATGAAAATAAAAAATATGTAGGCGCTCAATTTATGATAACGCTTCCATTGTCTTAATATCCCTTATTTTAAGGGATTTAAGAAGCACCTATTAGTTCCCGTTTTTGGATTGTTTGGTTCTAATATAATTAGTACACTACTAATACACTAGAATTGTGTTATAATAATATCCTATTTTATTCTAAAAGGTAACGCATGAAAATTATTGGTACAGTTTTTGCTTTTTTAGCAGCACTTCTTATTGGTGTGTATATTTTTTTATTTACAAGTGCAGGGCATGGCATAATTTTACCCATGATTGAACAGAAGATTAAAGAGGCTACGCAACTTGAAAATGTAAAAATTACGCAATTTGATCTGAGTCCTAGTCATCTTGATATGATGCTTCTATTGGAACAACAAACGGTTTTCACAAATGCAGATTTTAGCTTATTTTCTCAAACATTGGATGCACAATATTCTGTGGATATTGATGATCTAAAGGTCTTTGAAAAGCTTGTTAAAACTGCACTTAGTGGAACGTTTATGACCAAAGGTGCAGTGCAAGGAAAATTTGATAATTTAGATATTAAAGGTGTTGCTAAATTGGCTTCGGGTGATATTGCATACGATCTAAATATTAATGGTTCAAATATCAACGATATTGGTTTTACGGTTGTAGACTTACATATAGCAAAGCTTCTAACGATGTTAAATCAACCCCAATACATTCAAGGAAAACTGCAAGCCAAAGGAAAAATATCTTCACAAAATCTGGAAAATATCACCTTTCATGCCAATGTAGATTCTGGAAAAGTAAATACGCAAGTCGTGAAAAAATCTTTAGAAATAGTTGTTCCTAAAAGTGATTTTAAACTCGATACAAAAATAGATATAGAGAAAAAAACAGGTACTTATGTTGTTGATGTAGACTCCTCTTTAGCTAAGATAAAAAGCGCTGGAAAAATTAACCTACTTAAGATGGGTATAGACAGCGTTTATTCTGTAGATGTTCAAAGTTTAGCTTTACTTGAACCTATTATAGGGATGAAATTAAATGGGGCCTTTGCAACAAATGGTACAATCAATGGTGATCGAAAGATGATGCATATTGAGGGAAAATCAAATCTTGCTTCGAGTACAACTTCGTATCATGTAGAGCTTGAAAAATTAGCACCTAAATTGATTAAAGCCAAGATTAGCAATGCAAAACTTGATTCGTTGTTGCACATGCTTAATCAGCCAAAATATGCAAAAGCCAATGTTGATATTGATGCTACAATAAACTCCTTGGACAAACTTGATGGAAAGATTGTTACGACATTGAAAAAAGGGGTACTTAATCGTACGATTATGAAAAAAGAGTTTGAATTGGCATTACCTAAGAATTCAACTTTTTCTGGAGTTATACATACAAACTTAAACGATACAATGATTGTTTCAAATACAAATATAAAAAGTTTTGCAGCCAATATCAAAACTAAAAAAACTGCTTTTGATATAAGCAGTGCAAAACTTACTACGGATTATCTGCTCAATGTTCCCTCTTTATCAAAATTGTATTTTCTAACGCAACAAAAAATGAAAGGTAAAATTGATGTTACAGGAGATGTGACTTTTGACAAAACACTTTTAGCTACATTTCACAGTAATAAATTTGGTGGAACCATCGATGGAAAATTGGATAATGACAAGCTAAAAGTTGAAACAAAAAATTTACGATCTTTAGAGATGTTGGACATGATGTATTATCCGAAAATATTTAAATCAACGCTCAAAGCACAATTGGATTATAATTTAACAAGCAAAAAAGGTTTATCAAAAGTGATTATGGAAAATGGTAAGTTTTTAACCAATGAAGCGATGAGCATGTTGAAAAATTTAACCACGTATGATTTGACTCTTGAAGTGTATAAAACTGCAAACCTTACAACAAAAATAGACGATACGATGCTGTACAGCACACTGGACATGAAAAGTAAAAATTCTCAAATAGTATCAAAAAAACTCAACATGAATACAGCCAAAAGTACTATTGATGCAGATATAGATGTAAAATACCGTAAATATGATTTAGGAATTAAGCTTGCTGGTCCAATTGCAAATCCAAAGGTAAAAGTAGATGTTGGAGATGTATTGAAAAATAAAGCCAAAGAGGCATTAAATAAAAAACTGGGTAAAGATGCTGAGGCTGAACTCAAACAAAAACTCAATGAAAAAATAGGGGAAGATGTTCGGAAAAATCTTGGAGGACTTCTAAAAGGATTGTTTTAGAAGTCTTATGATTTAAATAACAACCTGATGCAGTTTTGAGATATTGGGTTGTTGTGCCGTATTGTTTTGTTCAACCATTTTTACAATATCCTCTTCACTGTAGATTAAATGATCATAGACATACACATAGATCTCATCTTTTGGTTTTAAAAATGTAGTCTCACCAAACTTTGTATAGCTGGTCGCTCCTACGGATAAAACCATCCCTTTTGGACAACCTGCATTTTTGAGATGACTGTTTAAGTCTTCAAGTGGACCATGATCTTTTTGTGTATTGAGCTTTTTAATTGCCCATGAAGTGAGTTGACCGTAAAAATAGTTGTAGGTTAATACGGGGCTGTCTTCTCCATATTCATGGACTACGCCATCACGTTTTAAAAATGAAGCGATATGATAACTGTCCATTACTCCATCGTGTAAAAATGTATCAATGGGAAGAATTTGAGAGGATATCCCTTTGGTGTTTTCTCCCCAGTTCTTTTTTTCAGAGATTTTTTTTGCTCCCTCTTTTCGAATTGAACAGTCATTGTATGCCGTAAAGTAGTTGGGGACAATATCCACAACATTTGTACCTTCATATATCAATTCACAAATTAGAGCAACTTCTGGCTCTAAGTGGAGGTTTTCTTCAATGTTTGGTGCGACAATTGTTTTGTTTGAAAGAGGGTAGGTTCCTAAAAATGAGTCGCATTGGGGTAGATAAAAAGGAAATATCCCTTTTGGTGCATGCTCTTCATCTACTTCAACATGTAGAAAATCAATACTCTCTCCAGCTTGTTCTAAATGGTGTGCAAAATTTCCTGCAATTCCAAAACCTATAAATTCTTTTAAATGATCTTTGCTCATTGTTCTGCCTTAATTAACTTTATCTAAAAGTTTATCTAAAATTTGTAATGACTTTGATGTTTGCACCAAATCATTTGATTTGAGTATTTTAGCACAATCATTGCATAATGTTTGTAAATTCTCAAAATTATATTGTCCACCTTCTTTAATGGGTTTTAGTAATTCAATATGTGCATTGTTGAGATCAAGTTTAAGACCACAGCGTTGGCAACATTGTTGATCTCTTTGCCAAGTAAAATCTTTACGTTTAGACCAGTCAAGTGGTAATTTACTCTTAATAGGTTTACAGTATTCTAGATAGTTACTCCACAGCAGTTCTTTTGATATGGCTGGTTTGTGCGTTGATGAGTATTCATACGTTACAAATTGATTGACTATATTTTCTATTACAAGTATGGCGCGTGTTCTATCGTTAGGTTCATCAAGTGTTTTTTTTACGATTGTATTTAGGTCAAAATTAATGTTTGGATAATGATCATGTACATAAACAGTGGTATTGTGTAAAAATTGTTTAAAATCATGTTTTTTGTAAAACAGATGTAAAATTTTATCTTTGTAAAAGTACAAGGGAATGAGTATTAAAACAATTAATGTACCAAAAAAAATAAAATCCCAATCTAAAATCATAGTTTAATCCATTTGTCATTAATATTAACTATAATTATATCTAAAAATACGTAAGGTTAGTATAATGGAAGAAAAACATATTCAGTGTCCCTATTGTTTGCAAGCAATTTCGATACTTTTAGATACAGGTATAGAGGGTTCAAGCAGTATTGTTGATGATTGTGAAGTGTGTTGCAGACCTATTGAGATTGATTATACGGTTCGAGATTTTGAAGTAATATTGATCGATTATCATGCAATTGATGGTAATGAATTTTAATTAAGTGTGCCCCTGACCAAGGAGCACGAACAAAATTGTAATAAGTTTTACTATAAAGGAAGATTAAAATTTTTAATTGAATTTAGTTTTTAGTTCTAATTTATTTTGATACATTTTTTCATCTGCTTTTTGTATAATAGGATCAAAACTGTCATATTTATTAAAAGCTATAAAACCAAAGGAAAAAGTGAAACTAAATGTTGATTTATGGGCATTTTTTGATTGAAGTTTTTGCATTAAAAGTTTTTTTTGTATGCTGATTAGCTGATTGGATATTTTCTCTCCATTATTTTTTTGTGAAAATATAATAACAAATTCATCTCCACCGTATCGAATAATAGAATGCGCATACTCTTTTAAGTATTTGTTTAAATAGTTGCATAAATATTTTAAAACCTGATCACCAACTAGATGCCCATGGTTGTCATTTATTTGTTTAAAATCATTAAGGTCAATAAAGGCTAAATATCCATCTTCTTGAAATATATCATTTTGTAAATAAATATCTTTGAACCATTTACGATTGTATACTTTAGTAAGTGTATCCGTAAACAGTTCGTTTTGTAAAAATTCAATCTCTTTCTTCATTGTGTCGATATCTGTTTGAATTGATTTAAGTTCTTCATTGTCACTGTTTTGGATCGCTTTGCTTGCACGAGTTGCAGACTCTTTAAAAGAGTTTAGATTTTTATTTGTTTTTTCAATAATAGTGTCTATTTTTTGTGTATCTTGATTTAAATCTTCTAAAATAATATCATAATTTTGAAGATCAAAACCAAGATTTTTTGCATTTTGTTCAAATGTATGTGAGTAATCACTAGGTAAAACAATCTCTTGTTTGTTAAGAGTTTTAAGCGTATCAAAGGTTATAACTTTTAATTTATTAGCCATAATAAAAAATTCCTTCTAAATATTTGTCCTAATTATACTATAGTTTAGATTAATTATTTTTAATATGAATAGAAGTATGAGCATAGTTATTGTAATATATTTGTAATTATTTAAATTTTTTTTCCATCTTGAGGGTTAAAAGAGCTAATAATAATACAACAATGGTAATAATTGAAAAGCTTAAGATTTCATTGTACAATGTTTCCATTAGTAAATATTCTTTATTTATTGGAGTTTTTAAATTTAGGAAGAATAACGGTATATATCACAAAAGTGCTAACAACAATAAGAACAGCAACAGCAAAAAAAGTTGATCCACTACTGGTTTGATGTTGAGTGACCATAATCATATCGTTTGGGTTGATAGGGGGATTTTGCATAAGGACCTTTGCGTATTTAATTTGTATAAATGAAAAAAGGCAGAAGTAGAAACTTCCACCTTTTTAGTTAAAGATAATCGTTATTAGTTAACTGCAACTTCTACAGCAGTTCCTTCCCAGATACCATGCTTAGTACAATAACCGTGTGCAACTAAGTTTAATTTTTTCCCTGAAGGGATAATTGTAAATGTAGTTGTGTTATGCGCTTTAGTATTTCCTAAAGTTCCAGGAATGTAAGTAGCTTGTGCTAATTTAACATCTCCATTAAATAGAGTAACTGATTCAATGTAGTGATCAAAATCATCTGGATGAGTATATTCATTACCCATTTTTACTGTTACTTCAAACGGCTCTCCTGCAGTTGCAGTATTAGCACAATGAATAAATGGTGAATGTCGATCAATTAAGTCTTTTTTTGCTTCTCTATCGATTTCGCTGATGTCTTGGTATTTATTAATTTTTGGCATTTTATGTTCCTTTTGTTTATTTGATGAATTGTAATATAACTATGATTAATCAATTAAGACTAAAATTGTCCTAATTAGATAAATTAAGCAAAAAAAAAGATAAGCTATAAAACTTATCTTTTTGATCTGGTCTTAGTTAAGTCCTGTTTGAACAACATTGTGTTCAAGTCCAAGTTTAGTACCCTCAATTCCAAGAGCAATACCTACCATTTGCGGTAAGTGCAATACTGGAATATGAACATCTCGTCCTATCTCTTTTGAGATGCCGTGTTGCTGTACATCCATTCGAAGGTGACATAATGGACAAGGTGTAACCATCACATCTGCATCTTGATCAATTGCATCGGTCATTGCCATCCCTGATAGTTGATTTGCTGTTTTTGGGTTTTGCAACTCTACATGAAATCCACAACATTTATTTTTTGATTCATAATCAACTGCATTTCCACCTAAAGCTTGAACTAAATTATCAAGCGAAGTTGGTTTGTAAGCATTTTCTTTATTGTCGTTCATGTGGTTGTGCAATTCACTTGGTCGAATGTTGTGACAGCCATAAAATGAAGCAATATTGATATCCGTAAGTGGTCGAGTGACTTGAGATGCAATATTTTCATAACCGTAGTCATCTTGAAGTGCGTATAAGAAATGTCGTACGGTACTTGTTCCTTTGTATTCAAGACCAACTTCTGCTAGTTTTTCATTTACTTTAGCTCTCATAACTGGATCTTCATCAAGACGTTGTTTTGTTAAAGCAGTGTTTAACTGACAGGTATTACAAATAGTTACCATGTCAAGACCAAGTTTTTCTGCATAACAAATATTTCGTGCATTTAAAACTAACGATAAAAATTCATCAAAATCTTGTAAGTGAGATGCTCCACAACAACTTGCTTCATCCAATAATACTAGCTCAATACCAAGTTTTTCAGCAATGGCCATAGTAGATTTTAACAATTCAGGTGTACTTTCTCGTGCTGTACACCCTGTATATAATGCGTATTTATAATTACTCACATGATCCCCTTAAAAGTTTGCTGTTGAACATGAGTCAATCAGCTTTTGTATTTCATCTAAATTTTTAGATTTTGGCATATTCCATGGTAGTACAATTTTTCCACGTTTGTACATCGCTATGGCTTCAGGAATATGTTTCATTACACCAATGTTACCTTCTGAGTAACGTACCAGTTCACCTTCATCAAGAATACCGTGTTTTTCAATGGACCATTTAAATCCAACTGCATGACGAACCGCAACATTGTTGTGTGCCATACCCTCTTGGAATGTTTCTTGATGCAATCGTGTAATTTTACTAATTGGACTGATCTCTTTTGGACAAGCTTGTGCACATTCGTTACATTTTACACAATCCCAGATTCCAGTTCCCATATCATTGATTGTTGCAATTCTTTCTCGTGTTGCATCATCTCTTACATCGGCATTAAATCTCCATGCAATAGTAAGTGCTGCAGGCCCAAGAAAGTCTTCATTTACTTCAACAGCTGGACAAGAATAATAACAGTTACCACATTGGATACAATAATCAGCTTCTTCAAGCGTTTCAACTTGTTCTTGAGTTACAATATTTTCAACAGCAGGATGCTCTTCAATATCAGCAACTAAGTAGGGTTGAACCGTATCGTACTTTTTCCAGAAGTCCGCTTTGTCAACAACCATATCTTTATACGCTCGTTTAGTACTTTGTGGTTCTAAAACCAATTCATCACCAAATAATGAAGCCAATTCAAAAAGATTGTCTTTACATGCTAATGTTGCTTTACCATTGATTTTAACTGCACACGATCCACAGATACCATGACGACAACTTCTTCTGTATGAAAAGCTTCCATCATGTTCCCATTTATATCGGTTCATTACATCCAAAACCACTTCATCTTTAGTCACTTCCATTGTAACCGTATCGTAATGAGGAAGATAATCGGTATCTTTGTTAAATCTCCATACTTTAAATGTCAATTCTTTTGTTTCCATTATATCAACCCTCTCTTAGTATGTTCGTTCAGTTGGTTCGTATTTACCTTGAACAACATCCATGTGTTCAATAGTAATATCATGATTTTTACACATGTACGCCATGGTATGCACCATACAATTTTCATCATCTCGAGTTGGAAAATCATCTCTGAAATGCGCTCCACGACTCTCTTTTCGATCAATCGCACCCTCAACAATAAAGTCTGCATAATCAAGCATGTGTCCAAGTTCAATACACTCTTGCAAGTCCGTATTGTATACTGTAGAACTGTCATCAATACGAACATTTTTAAATCGTTCTCGCAGTCCTTTGATGATCTCTCGTTGTTTTACAAGAGAAACTTCAGTTCTAAACACACCAGCATTATCCGTCATCGATTCTTGCAGTTCATCTCGAATTGCAGGAACTCTTTCATCACCAGTATTGTGTAAGTAATGATTGATCTCTTCTAATGTAGTATTTGCATCCTCTTCACAAGCATCAACAAAGGCAATACCCTCTTTGATATCTTCAACTATTTGTAGACCCACATGTCGTCCAAAGAAAAGTGCTTCAAGTACAGAGTTTGCACCCAATCGGTTTGCTCCATGTACAGAAACACACGCACATTCACCAGCCGCGTAGAAACCTTCTACAAACTCGTTCGTGTTTTTTCGTACATGCCCATGTTTGTTTACTGGAATACCACCCATAGAGTAGTGTGCAGTTGCCGCAATAGAGATAGGCTCTTTAATCATGTCTTGACCTAAGAAAGTGATTGCAAGATCACGCAGTTCTGGAAGTCTTTCCATGATAATATCTTTACCAAGATGCGTTAAATCAATCATCACGTGATCTTTGTTTTCTCCACATCCTCGACCCTCGAGTATCTCTTGCGTAATAGCTCGTGAAACAACATCACGAGATGCAAGTTCCAATTTATTTGGAGCGTATCTCTCCATAAATCGTTCACCCTCAGAGTTGAAAAGCTTTCCACCTTCACCGCGAGCTGCTTCAGAGATCAGTACACCTGATCCTGCGATTCCTGTTGGGTGAAATTGTACAAACTCCATATCCTCAAGAGGTAAACCGTGTCGTGCTACAATAGATAATGCATCACCAGTATTGGCGTGCGCATTTGAGTTTACCTTAAATGCTCGTCCATAACCACCCGTTGCAAACATGATAGCACGAGCATTGAAGATTGCTACTTCACTTGTCTTGATATCGTAAGCAACAACACCCGTCATCTTTCCATCTTTATAGATGACATCAGCAACGTACCATTCATCAAAGAAGTTTACACCATCACGGTTT
>JAYEFX010000277.1:0-5193 GCA_034658775.1 Campylobacterota bacterium | reverse complement strand
GCT
Source organism: Campylobacterota bacterium (assembly GCA_034658775.1). GTDB lineage: Bacteria > Campylobacterota > Campylobacteria > Campylobacterales > Arcobacteraceae > JAYEFX01. Next base: position 5,190 of record JAYEFX010000277.1, on the reverse strand, counting down.
TTTTGCAATGCCTGATCTAAATCAAACTCAACTTTTTCCTTATCAGGATGAAAAAAATTACTAAAATCTTCTATCGTATCGGACATATATCGAGTATTGTTTTCAATATCTTTTACTTTTTGCTGTATACTTTTATCTCCAAAAGTATAAATAACCGCTGCGCTTGAATTTATTCGATTCAGTGGCTGTCTCCATTGATGTGCAATATTATTAATCATCTCTCCCATACTGGCAAGTTTTGATTGTTGGAAAAGAAGTGCTTGTTGCGTTTTATTTTGCTCAATATGCTTTTGAACCTGTTTTTTAAGTTGATAGTGAAAATATAATGCAACAAAAAGAACAGCGATAAAAACTATCATAATTTGCATCAACATTTTATAATCAAAGCCTTTTTCATACACAATACTGATCCACGAATTTTCAATTTCACGTTTTAATTGAGGGTCAAATTGTTTTATTGTTTTATTTAATATGTTCAGCAAAATGTCTGAATCATCTGAATTTGAAACGTGCAGTACATTTTTAACATTGTAAAATTGCAGTGTTCCAGAAACCTTGACTTCACCCAAATATTTATGCTGAATCAACCATGCCATCGTTTTATGCAGATCAATGTGCGCATAAAAATCTTCGTAAATAACTCCTCTTAATCCCTCTTGCGTGTTTTTTACCAGTACAAAATTTATTGTAGGATAGTCTACTTTTAATTGATTAATAAAATTTTTAAACTCTTCATTTACCGAAATTTTCATATGCTTTATATTACTTAAATCATCAATATAAGGCTTATCGTATGCCGTAGTGATAACAAAAAAATCTCCAAGGTACCATTTTGTAATGTCTTCATTTGCATGAGAAGCATTAATTTTCAGCATGGTCATAAAATCCACTTCATTTTTATCAATCTTTTTTTGACAATCACCTTGTTTTTTTGCCCTAATTACTTTAAAAGGGATACCTAGAATAGACTCAAATTCTTTTAACATGTCAATAATAATCCCTTCTAAAGGATCTGTATTATCTATTATGTAAGGGCTTTTTTGTTCTGAACATATTGTAATAGCTTTTTTATCCCACAACAACTCTTTTTCGCTGTCCAACAATTGTAGTGTGTTAGGCTGATTGTTTATATTAGAAAACAACTCACAACACAATACAAAAAGCAAGCCAACTGTTTTAATCATGATGCTTTCTTAAATAGATCAAACGATACAACATGGGGACGTAATACAGATTTAAAATCGTTGCCCACAATACGCCAAACCCTAATGATATTGCCATTGGTTGCAGTATCAATGATTGTCCTGAAGCAAAAAACATTAAGGTGGACAATCCAAGCACCGTAGTCAATGAAGTAAGTAAAATTGGGCGAAGTCTCAACAGTGCAAACTCTTTCATCTCATCAAGATTATTGGCTTTTTTTATAAAGTCCATCATAATAATCCCATCATTGACAATCACTCCAGCCAATCCAACGACACCAATGATGCTTGGCATCGTTAAGTTCATACCCAAAAGCATATGCCCAAACAATACTCCCAATATAGATAACGGTACTGTGCTTAAAATAATCAATGATTTAACCAACGAATCAAACATCCACACCAAAGCAACAAAAATCAAAATTAATGCTAAAACAAAAGCTTGTCCCATCTCTTTTTTAACTTTGTCGTTTTCTTGCTGTTCCCCTTTAATCTGTATATCAACATGCTGTTTTAGTTCATCTATAAGAGATTGGATTTGGGTGTATACATCATCTGAAGTAACATTTAATGTTGATGCGGTTACACTGCTTATACGCACTCCATCCTCTTTAAAAATTTCACTTTTGACCGTTTGTTCAATCACCTCCACCACTTCATATAATGAGACCAATTGTGTTCCACCATTGATGGAAAGGTTAAAGTTTTTTAAACTCTTAATCATGTCTTTATTTTTACTTTGGAAGATGATATCAACAATCCCTTCGTCATCAAACATTTTTGCATAAGATGCTTTAAAATAATAGGGTCGAAGTTGATCCACCAATGTTTTTTCATCCAGTCCTAACTCTTGACCGTAAGCATTGATTTTAAATTTATACTCTACATTCCCCACTAAAATATCATCAGAAATATTGGAAACCCCATCAATGGTTGAAAGTTTATTTTTAATCTTTTTAAGTGCCTCCATCACATAATGCTCTTCACCGCTTATGGCCATCTCAATATCATTTTCAACAATACCCGCACCAGGGACAATAACATTGAGTTCATCCAGCGTATGCTGTGCTTTATACGGTTTTAAAATCTTTTTAATCTCTACAGCGATATCTTGAGCTGCGATTTGTCGAGTCATATTGCTACCATCGTATTTTGGAGACAGATGTGGATTGATGTAAACATCAAAAATATTCTGAGGGGCTCGTTCATGAAGATTGATAAAAATATGAAAATAAAACTCTTCGTTAAGTGGTTGTGATTTACCATCAAGTTTCATCCCTACAATACTACTAATTGAATCAATATTATCACCTAATTGCATTTTTTCTAAAAGCAATTTTTCTATTGCATAGACTTGCTCATTGGTTTGTTCAATTGCATGCCCAACACCTATGGATCCAGTCACATAGATCTGCGTAGTGTCAAATTCTGGCATAAATTCAAATTTTGTTTTATTAAATAAATAAACACTTCCACCAATAATAGAGGTCACTAAAACAATCAACGTAAGATATTTCCCTTTGAGCATAAATGAAAGTATGCTTTTATATATTTTTTTATTGGTATTCCAAAATGTATTGGATTTTTTTTCAGCAGGATCATAATGCAATATCTGCTTTGCATGTAAAGGCAAAAAGAAAAATGCTTCCACAAGTGAACTGATCAAAAGTATACTAATCATCACGGGTAAAATTTGCATAAACTTACCCGTCTCACCTGTCATCATCAGTATGGGTAAAAATGCAAAAATTGTAGTAGCTGTAGCCGTTAATACGGCAGGATACATCTCTGTTGCACCATCAATGGCCGCAGTCATTTTATCTTTACCCATCTCCATGTGACGATAAATATTTTCACCCACAACAATAGCTTCATCCACCAACATACCAAGAGCAATCAGCGCACCTAAAAGTGAAAGCATGTTTAAACTGTATCCCATGATTTGTGCACCAATAAGTCCAATCATAAAACTCGTAGGTATCCCTATAGCCACTACAGTTGCTATGCGTACATTGATAAAAAGAAACAATGCTAAAAACAACAAAAACAGTCCAAATAGAATATTGGACACCACCGTATTAAGACGGTTTTTTATCCAAACAGAAGTATCTGTATAGGTGTCAAACTGTAAATCTTTGTATAAAATTCGCTCTTTTGCTAAAATTATTTTAATCTGCTTGACCAACTCAATGGCATCACCCGTTTCCCCTTTGTTTATTCCAATAGATATATTGGGCTTACCATTAAAATGAGAAATACTGTTCACATCTCCCAAAGTATACGATACGCTGGCCACATCTTTCAAATAAAATTTTGTTTCACCTAAACGCACAATGGTATTTTGAATCTTTTTTATATCTTTTTCACCATTGTAAGAGCTTAGATAATAATGTCGCCCTAAGTCTTTTACAATACCAGCAGGAAAGATTGAACTGCTTTTTGAAATTGCTGCAATCACCATGGACTTGTCCAAACCCAACGCTTCTATTTTAGCTTCATCAAAAGAGACAAGCAACTCTTTATCACTGTCTCCCCAAATCGAGATATCACTGAGATCCTCAAGTTGTGCAATTTTTGATTTCAAGTCATTGGCAACTTCGAGCAACTCTTCTTTACTACGATCACCATACACGGCTACGGTGATTAAAGGAAAATTATGGGTAACCTCTTTAACGCTTGGTTCATCCATATCTGAAGGAAGATTTACTTTTGTTTTAGTAATAATATCTTTTACACTGTCCAAGACATCCGTTGATTTTTCACCTTTTTTAAGTTCAATATTGATACTAAAATAACCATTTTTTACAACCGTAGAGATGGTATCTGCTTCACTTAGATTTGCCAATTCATCTTCAATCTTCTCTACAGCCATTTTATCTAAAATATCACTGCTGGCTCCAACGTAACTACCACTTATAAGTACAGCATCCATACTTGTAGGGGGAAAAATCTCTTTTGGTATCTTAAAATATGAAAATACAGCAACGACCAATAAGAAAAACAATAATAGATGATTTAAAATTGGTTTTTTTAAAATAAACTCAATCAAAACTTGCATTATTCGGTATCCTCGTTAGTATCTAAACTGTTTAAAATTAATGAATCCATTATTTGATTTTTAAACTTCATATCCTCAAGCTGTTGAGTTAAAAAACGATTTTCCTCTTTTAAGGATATATAATGGGCATAAAGCTTATTGATATCTTTACTTGTGTAGTAAATGTTGCTTCGCAAATAAATTTTTGGAAAAAACAATACTAGGCTCATAATAAGCAGTGTAAAAACAATAATCAATGAACTTTTTGCATTCAAATTAGTCAAATTTGAAAATCCTTAATTTTGAACTACGACTTCGTGGATTTCTTTTTATCTCCGCTGCGCTTGGTACAATTGGCTTTTTCGTTAAATTTTTACCTTTTTGATGATTGTTTCCACACTCACAACGATATACTCCACTTGGACATATGCATTTTTGTGTCCACTTTTTAAAATAGTTTTTGACAATTCTATCTTCAAGAGAATGAAAAGAGATAATAGCAACCGTACAATCATGCAGATCAGCTTTTTCAATACTTTCAAACAACCGCTTCAATACACCAAGCTCGTCATTTACTTCAATACGAATTGCTTGAAAAGGCAATGTTGCGGGATGCAATTTTGCTTTATACATCTTTCTTTCCAACAATGCCGAAAGCTCTTTTGCACTGTTAAATGGTCGATTTGACACAATCAAGGAGGCTACCTTCTTATACTCTTTAACTTCACCATACTCTTTTAAAATCTTTTCCAAATCAACTTGAGAATAATTATTGACCACATCACGTGCACTTAAATCTGAATCTTGATCCATACGCATATCCAAAACATCACTATTAAATCCAAAACCACGTGTTTGTTCATCCAACTGCAATGAAGATACCCCAATATCCGCTAAAATACCTCGAATAGGATACGTTGAAAACTTTTCAATAACGTGTTCAAAGTTGCC
>JAYEFX010000276.1:0-5210 GCA_034658775.1 Campylobacterota bacterium | reverse complement strand
CATTTGTAAAGGGTGAAGGTCCGAAATTCTCAGACCCTATCAAAACGCAAGCTGACTTAGATAGACTTATCGGTGGAGACGAAGCTGCAAGCAGACTTACTTATGTTTTATATGTGCGAAAGCTGAGTAAGAATAACATAAATTTTATTACAAATGGGTTGCTGTCGTTGATTAGTTATCTGTAAGAGTGTTTCACCATCTCTGTTTCAAGATTAATATTCTCAATACATATAATATACAATTGTTCCTTTATTTTTAGCTTATGCATAACTCTACTATACTAAATAATTTTTATTATCTATACGTAATGTAACCATCCTTTGTAACCTAAGTGTGGGAATACTTTTTGAATACAGTATTCCTTATATAAACAAGTAAATTTTACATGCTTTTTGATGCGGTAATTAACATTTTCAATTCAGCAATCTCTTGTCGCAATTGTTGCAACTCTGCTGTTGAATGGCTGTCGCTGTGATGTATCTCTTGCACAATATTTTCACTGTCTTCATTTGTTAATTCTGTCATGGCATCAACAACAATTGCAATAATTAAATTGATCATAATAAACGTTACGATGAAGATAAACGGGATAAAAAATGTCCATGCCAGTGGATGTACTTCCATAATAGGACGTACAATCCCCATTGACCAAGATTCTAATGTCATAATTTGAAATAAGGTATAAAATGATTCCCCTAGCGTTCCAAACCATAAAGGAAATGTCTCACTGTACAGTTGTGTTGCAATAATTGCAGAGATGTAAAAGAGTAACGTTAATAGTGCCCCAATGGAAAGCATCCCTGGTATCACGCTAACCAGTGCCATCACGATTTTTCTCATCTGCGGTACAACGGTGATAAGTCTTAACAATCGCAATACTCTTAATATTCGTAAAATTTCCAAGCCACCACTTGTAGGGATTAATGAAATGGCTACAATAAAAAAGTCAAATAAACTCCACCCGTCTTTAAAAAATGAGATTCGATGAACGTAGATTCGTAATACAATTTCAATCGTAAAAATAGTGATCACCACCGTATCAAAAACAGTAAAAAAAGTATGATAGGTATTGGCTATATCTTTTGACGTTTCAAACCCCATGGTGATACCATTAAGGATAATTAACCCTATAATAAAATTCTGAAAAGTACTGCTGTGGACTAATTTTTCTATTGCTGTGTACATCTATTTCCCTAGTTAATAAATTTTTTGAAATATTAACGGGTTAAACTTAAACACCCTTGTAGTTGAATGATTAATTTTTATAGTGCAACTGTTGTGATATATTAAAGTATGCATTGCTGTAATAATTCTACACAACTTGTAATAAAATTGTAATTGTGATATACTAGATGCAAGACAATATAAAAGGTGCCGTATTGAATAAATTACACTCAAAATTAAGATCAGAACGAGGTGCAATGGATAAAGTTCTAGTAACTTTATTGTTTGTGGTCATTGGTACTGCAGGTGTGATTGGTTTTGAAACTTGGACCAAAGATCATGTTAATGCAATGGAGGCTCAAGCTGTTGCAAAAGTCGATTTAGTGATGCAAGAAGTAGCAACCGCATCAGGTGATTAAAAAAGTATCACAATGCGTTTTCTTTGCTTACAACGACGCCAACACCTTGCTTGGCTAATATAACTTGATCCATGTACCATTTTGTATCTTCAAGTTTAGGAAATGCCGTAGCCATAATTTTCATAGTGATTGATTTTTTTGTCATTATAGCTAATTTTTATAAAGGCAAACTAATCCGAAATTGGGCACCCGTATATTCTACATCTTCATGAGTATACGTAACATTGCGAGCTTCAATCGTTCCTTTCATCCCATCAACGATTAAATTATACGTCATGTGCAGTCCTAATCCTGTTCCTTGGCTTTGATGTTTAGTCGTAAAATAAGGATCAAATATTTTACTTATAATATTTTGGGGTATCCCTTTGGCATTATCTTTAAATGTTATAATCACATTATTTTCAACTATTTTACTGGTGATGAAAATAAATCTATTATCTTCTTCTATATTTTCTAAAGCATCTTTTGAGTTGTTAAAGATATTTATAAGGCATTGTATCAATTCATTGGGGTATCCATTGATCTGTATATCTTTACGCAGATCAAAAACTAACTTAATATTTGAACTGGTTGCAGAACCTTGAATGATACGAAGAAAACTATCAATATTTTCACACAAATTGAAACGTTTCTTTTTTCTATCCCCTTTAATAAAGTTTCTAAAGTCATCGATCGTTTTGGATAAATACTGAGCATTGCTATTAATAAGATCCATATCGTTTATCAAATCTTCATCACTAAGTGTAGAAAACTCTTTTTGAAACTTTACCCCTGTAGAAAGTGTGGATATCACGGAGAGTGGTTGTCTCCATTGGTGGGCTATATTTCCGATCATCTCGCCCATATTTGATAATCTCTCTGCTTTTAATAATTGTTCATGTTGCAGTTCAAAATCTTTTTTTGCCGTAATATCATGCCGTATGGCAATATAGCTTACAATGTGTCCATTGTTATCAAATTCTGGAGAGATATCAACATCAACCCAATAATAACTTCCATCTTTTTTCCTATTTTTAACTTCTCCGCTCCATACTTTTCCACTTTGTATGGTTTGCCACATCTGCTTAAAAGCACTTTTAGGCATTTCAGGATGTCTACTTATATTGTGCGCTGTTCCTATTAATTCATCTTTTGTATACAACGATATATTGCAAAATGCATCACTTGCTTCTATAATATTGCCTTTTAGATCAGTTCGTGAATAAATAACATATTGACTGATTATCTCTAAACTTTTTTCCAGTTTTTTAGTTTTTTCTTTTATTTTATTTTCTAAATTATCATTTAAAGATTTTAAATCTTTTGTCGTTTTGGCCACTTCTTTTTTAAGCTTTTTATTTGCTTTGTTTAAAAGATACTGTCGATAAAAAAACAATGCTAGAAGTATCAATACAGCGAAAAATACACCTTGCACATGTTTATAATTCAGTTTCTCTTCTTGCTTAATAGGAACTACCCATTTTTTATACACCGTATCCAATGTTTCTTGAGAAATATCACTTAATGCTTTATTTAATATCTGCAAAAGTATCTCATCCTCTTTCACTACAGCTATTGAACCTTTGGCTACAACCTTCAAATAACCAGAAATCTGTAAATTGTCAAAATGATATTTGGACATATAATACGTTGCGGTTGGGACATTAGAGATAGTAAAGTAAACCTCACCACTGTTCACCTTGCGCAATGCATCTGCAACACTTTTTGTTTGATCAATGCGTAAGGAAGGATATTTTGATTTGAGTATAGGAATCATACTTGAACCTTTTTTCGTCACCATGGTTTTATCGATTAACTCTTCAAGCCCTGATACTATAGGCTCATTTTTTTGTGTAAAGATTGCAAGTGGCATACTTATATAGGGCTTCGTAAAACTTGCATACTCTGTACGTGATGAGTTTTTTACAGCAAAAGGAAGTATGCTGCATCTCTTTTGTTTTAAATATTGTTGAGATTCACTCCAATCTTTTGTTGCGATATTTACAAAATTAACATTCAACTTTTTTTCAATTATCTTTAATACATCAATAGCAATCCCCTGCATCTCTTTCATATCTGCATTTTGAGTAAATTCAAAAGGGGGTATATTTGGATTGTTGCACATGTAAATTGTTTTATTATTTATTAAGTAACTTTTTTCTTCTTGGGTAAAATTAATATCCCTTGATTCCGTAGCATACAATAACTGCATTGAAAATAGAAGTACAATGAAAATTTTATTCATCTATATTTATCCCTTATTTTTTCTAAATAGTAATATTATATCAACCGTTTATTTAAACCATATTAATAATGGTAAATATGTGATGGATATGTAAGTCTTGCACTATTTATCCAAGATGCTATAAGCACTAATTTGATAAAATACACCTCTTATAAGAGTTTCAAAATCAAAAGGTTTAATCGATGAGTGAAAGCAAAAATTTTTTACGTACAATAGTTGAAGAGGACTTAAAAGCAGGCAAATACAGCGAGGTTGTTACACGATTTCCTCCAGAGCCCAATGGATTCCCACACATTGGACACGCTAAATCAATCTTTATAAATTTTGGCATAGCACGTACGTATCAAGGTCATTGTAACCTTAGGATGGATGATACTGACCCAACCAAAGAAGACACAAAATATGTTGAGGCACTCAAAGATGCAGTGCAGTGGCTTGGTTTTGACTGGGGGAATAATGTATATTTTACTTCTGATTATTTCCCCAAGCTATATGATTACGCCGTTGAGCTTATCAAAATGGACAAGGCATACGTTGACAGTTTAAGTGAAGAAGAGATCCGTCAATATCGAGGAACAGTTACCCAAGCAGGGAAACGCAGTAAATATGCACAACGTTCTATTGAAGAAAATCTAGACCTTTTTGAAAGAATGAAAAACGGTGAATTCAAAGATGGGGAACATATCCTTCGAGCTAAAATTGATATGCGTGCTGCAAACATGAAAATGCGCGATCCTCTTTTATATCGTATCCGACATGCGCACCATTTTAGAGCAGGAGATGCCTGGTGTGTTTACCCAATGTATGATTTTGCCCACTGCCTGTCTGACTATATTGAAGGCGTTACTCACTCAATTTGTACTTTGGAATTTGAAAACAACCGCGATATTTACAATTGGGTATTGGATACTCTTGGGCTTGAACTACCACGTCCTTACCAGCATGAGTTTGCACGATTGGGTATCAACTATACGGTTATGAGCAAAAGAAAACTTTTAGAGTTGGTTGAAAGAGGACAAGTATCTGGTTGGGATGATCCTCGTTTACCCACAATTGCAGGATACAAAAGAAGAGGCTATACCCCAGAATCTATTTTAAACTTTTGTGATCAAATAGGTATTGCAAAAGCAAACTCAATGGTTGATGTTTCACAACTTGAATTTTGCATCAGAGATGATTTAAATAAAAAAGTACCACGTGTTATGTGTGTACTTGACCCACTAAAAGTAACCCTACAAAATTATGAAGGTTATGAGCAAATTGATGCTTCATACTATCCCCACGATGTACCCAAAGAGGGTTCTCGAAAGATACCGTTTTCCAATGAGATCTACATTGAGCGTGATGATTTTATGCAAAATCCTCCAAAAGGATACTTTCGTCTAACGCCAGAACAACCCAAG
>JAYEFX010000275.1:0-5249 GCA_034658775.1 Campylobacterota bacterium | reverse complement strand
GGCAAAAGAGGGCTTTAAACCTTTTATTACCATCTATTCTACCTTCTTACAACGTGGTTTTGATCAAATTATTCACGATGTATGTTTGATGAATCTGCCTGTCGTATTTACAATTGATCGTGCTGGAATAGTTGGAAATGATGGGGAAACACATCAAGGTACTTTTGATATCTCATTTTTACGCTTTATTCCTAACATGATTTTATTAGCTCCACGAGATAGTGAAACCTTACATTATGCCTTACAATTTACCTACACACTTCAAGGACCAAGTGCAGTACGATATCCAAGAGGTGCATTTAAGCAACTTGATTTTCAGCCTACCCAATTTACACTAGGAAAAGGTGAAATTTTAAAAGAAGGATCATCCGATAAACTCTTCATTGGCTATGGAGCGGGTGTTGGACGAGCAATTGATACTGAAGTTCTGCATGATGAAGATATCACTATTGTTGATCTTCGTTTTGTAAAACCACTTGATGCCCAACTGTTAAAAAATTTAGCCAACAAATATGCAAAATGGTATATTTTTAGTGACTCTCAAGCACAAGGGGGAGTGGGATCTGCACTGTTAGAGTTTTTAAACAAACACAAAATTCACAATATTGAACTGACTACTTTTGAATACGAAGATATTTTTATTCAACATGGTGACACTAAAGTGATTGAAGAGGAGTTGGGATTATTACCTGAGCAATTAGTTAAGCAGATTCAATAATCAGAAACGCTTAACTAATCAACAACTTTAACCTCTTTTTGTAATATCTCATCGATCGTAAACTTAATTTTAAAAAAGTCTTCACTATTACATGAAGAAACGCTGGTATCCCAATCCATTGCAGTGAATATTCCACCATTTAAATCGGTTAATTCACATGCATTTATTGCTGGGTTAAAACAACCATCTCCACAATAAACACCCTCCATACTAATCTTAAATACACGGGTGATGATAAGATCATCTGCCGTACTACCACAGCCCGTTTCAACAATACTCATAGGGGTAGTAGAAAATCCAGATATAGCAAAGGACTGAGCTATTTGTTTTACATCATTGGCTATTGTACTAGAATCAACCGTAGATACATTCATCTCATCATCAAGGGTAAATTCACTATCAGTATCGTGCATAACATCATGTACTAGATTTTTCAAATGCGCAAAAGAGGATTGTCCTCCCCCTTCAGGATACAGTCCAAAAAACCCAACATTGTCATTGTCATCGTACAAATCATATGATTTTAATAAATATTCAAAGGTATCACCAACTTCAAAGGTCTGAGAACATCCATTAATGGCAATAGGAACAAAGTTATCAACATAACCACGATGCAATTGAGCAATTGCAGTTGCTTTTAAAGAAAAAGAATCCTGATCTAAGAATTTATACCAAAAATTTTCTTGCACATAATTGTTGATAACAGTAGTAACGGTTCTTGGTTCTGAAACCAAATCCCAAGTATAGGTTACAGCGTTTTTTATCTCTGATCCCAATGGGGTTTGATCCAATATGTCATCAGAAACATCTTCTGCATTAGATGTATTCTCCTCTTGAAACATATAATAACTACCCATAGAATAAGCAGAGGTATTAATGACCCCTTTTAAATTGTACAGTTTATTACGAGCAGAGGCTTCATCATTTACTGTTGCAACAAAAATAATAATCATAACAAGCAACACACCTGCTATCATAAATTGGTCTATAATTGCTTTTTTCATAATTTCTACTTTATTATTTGTATACTAAATATCTACAAATATACATTATTGTAACATTATAATACTATTTTTTTCTTAATGTACGTATATTAATATTGACTAATACAGTCTAGTCTATAGGTACTTCTTTTTTCATAAAGATCTCTTCATCATCATTTTGTCGTACTGTAACATCTCTGTAGTCTTTATTTTTTATAATATTAAGTTTATTATTTAGTTGATTTTCTTCATTGTTATTCATGGGATCAACAATTTCAGGCGTCATAAAGAAGACCAAATCATAATTTTCATCCTTACTGTCTTCACTTGTAAATAATGCTCCTAATAATGGTATATCAGCTAAACCAGGTATTTTTTCTTCATTGTAACTGTAGTCTGTTTTTAAAATCCCAGCTAATACAATTGTTGATCCATTTTCAATAAGCACATTGGTGGTCACTTCATTACCAATAAGACCAGGGATATCATCTACTTTATGATTTGGATCCTCATCAATAGCATCAGATTTTGCCATCGCTTCAAAATCAATATATTGGTTTTCTATAATTTTTTTAGCCTTCATGGTGATGTTAAGCCCGTATTCGATCTCTCGAAGTTCCGTTGTTGGAAGTCCCTCTGCTGTCGTAGTTGATGATTTAATGAAAAATTTACCACCTGTATTAAATTTTGCTTCTTGATTCTCTTTCATGATCAAAGTACTTTCATTGACAATTCGTGCCGCATTGTTCTTTTTTAAATAATTTAATGTTAAACCAATATCAAACATCGATCCTGATCTGCTTGCAATTGCTGTAATACCACCGGCTAAACTTGTAATATTAGGATTTACAGTTACACTGTTAAGAAGTGTTTTACTTCCATCTTTAAAAAAGTTTGATCCTGCAACACCATTTAAACTCCAATCATTAATCATTTGTTGACCCTGATTATTATCTATTTGTACCACATACAATTTTACACGAACCATTTTTGTAGAATAATTGTCTTTAATTAGATCGATTAATTGTAAATCTAGATCAACCCCCGATTTTTCAAATATCTCAATTAATTTTGATTTTTGTGTTTGATTTTCAACATGCCCTTTAAGTATTATATTCTCATTCATCTGTTCAACGGTAATATTAGGATATAAAGTTTGTACCAACTCAATTACATTATTTAAGTTTCGAACAATATTAAACCCAACAGTTAACATTGTATTATCTACAAAAGTTACAATTGCATTTTGTTTACCTATTTTTTTTGCATAAATCTTTAGTACACTTAAAGGTGTCTGCGCTTTATTTTTCATAAAATCTGCTTCTACATATTCACTTGAACTAAACTGTATTTTTTTGATTTGTTTTGAAAACTCTAATATTTTATGTCCATTTAAATCAATCGATACAATCTTATTCTCAAAATCTTTTTGTTGAACACTCTGTATTTCATTGGCATTAGCCAAAATTGATATAATTAACAAACTGCATATTATTGCAAAAAACTTTTTCATATTTTCTCCTAATTTGATAAGGTAACGGTCAAGTTACAATCTATTGAATCTGAATCATTGGTTGCACTAGCGTCTGATATGTATTGATTATTAAACACTACGCGCTTACTGGATAAATTATTCTTAAAAAATGTATTCGTTATATTGGTTGTGGTAATTGTAAATCTCACTTGATACGCTCCGTCAACCACATCTGAGCATATCACGGCACCATCTGCAGATATAGTATTTATTCCACTTACTTTCATGCTGTTTAAGGCTACTGATAAATCCGTATCCTTTCCCTCAGATGATATTCTATTGGCTGAATAATCACATAAAGCATCCATGTTATCTATTGTTCTCACAATTTTTGCATAATCTATTACGAAAAAAAATAAAGATACAAATCCTACAAACATTACCATCCAAATTAAAATATTTTCAATGTATGCAGGTTTCATATTTGCTTTATTTTTTTGCATAAATCTATTTCTTCTTTTTATTTGCATCACGTTCAATTAACTTCAAAACATCCATAAATGCCAACTCTTTTACGGTATTTTTATGAACAAAATTACCATCACACAATTCATACCATGTTGAATCATCTCCCTTACGATAAGGTAAAACATAATTCTTATTCAGTCGTTTAACTATTTTCGATTTTTGACTAGGGGCATTACGAATATTTACTTTTGGTCGCAACACCAACAATAAGTTTTCTTTTTGAGAACACTCTTGCGCAAAATTTGTTTTTATTTTTGCATTGGAACTTTTAGAACTGTCTGGGTCATTTAAATATTCAATAAATGCTGTTTTTGTGATAGTCGTGTCTTGAGGCTTGTACCATTTAATTGGGTATGAACGTTTTTTGTATATTTTTTTAATTGCTGCTACTTTAGGTTTTTTTTCTAAATCAACTTTTTTAATCTCATTATTTTGAACTATTAAAACCTCTTTTGGTTTTTTCTCTTCAACTTCTTGTGGTGTAGGTTTTTTTGTGCGTACCATCCACAATTGCTTTCCTTTATTATAGTCATCAATTAATCGTAATAATATTTGGGGTTCAATATCCAATAAAAGTTGCTGCGCTTTTACATTAATAATCTTTGTAACTTGCTTCTTTTTAACAACTTGAGTAACTTTTTTCTTAAATTGTGCTTTTAATGTTGGATTGCCATCTTGTAAAAAACCCAATATCTTAATGTGCTTAGCAACAAATTGTACGGAATATATTTCATTGGACATGTTCTCTGGATTCATGCTGTTGCTGTAAACCGATATAATATTGATCCAATCATCCGATTGTACAGAATAGTTTGGATTTTGGAAAAGTGTAAATGCCATATTGTATGTATTGTATTTATAGTTTAAAATTTTTGTATCATTTTTAATCTCTATTTTTGGCACTAACTTCTCTTTTAAAAACATCTCATTTTTATAAATTGTCTCTTTTGCATATTTTCCTATGATTGCTTTATCCAACAGTGGTTTAGTTAAAACATATTGTTTTGCAATGGTAGTTTTTTTAAGATGTTCTGCTGCAATCAATGTATTTTTTTTGATGTTTGCTTTAGCAATAAATATAGTTACCAATTGATTATTTTTCTTTTTAACCTCTTCACCTGTGGTATAAAAATAATATGCAATTCCTAGTGCACTCAACAAAAGTGATGCCAGTACTAAGATAACTGCTATTTGTTTATTAAATTTCATTGTTTTTTTCCTTAAATATTATCATCATTTACATTCCAAACTCTAATTTTCCTGCCATCATTGGGAAAACAATAAATGCTCCCAAAGATGGTAATACAAAGATAAATATTACTACCATTAGATACATACTAAGTGTATTAACTTTTCCCTTAATTTTGTAAAATTTTTCTTGTCTCATCTCATCAGATTGTGTAGAAAAGATATTTTTCACTCCAAGACCTGTTTCTTCACTTAAAATTAAAAAATCTACAATCTTTCCCATATCTTCAGAATCAACGCGTTTTTTAAGATTTTCATACGCTTTTTTCGTCGAATAATTGGTCATCTCATATTCTAG
>JAYEFX010000274.1:0-5324 GCA_034658775.1 Campylobacterota bacterium | reverse complement strand
ATACGAATACGCCAATTCGATAATATTCAGATCATCTCGTTGAATGTTCTCAATAAGAGCCAATTCACGTAGCTTATGCTCTTGCGCATCTATAATATGCGCCTTGATTGTTGTGTCACCATTAAGAGTTGCAGCACGTAAACGTCGTTCACCAGCAATAAGCACATAACCATCCATATCTTCCATAACTGAAACTGCTTGCAATAAACCATACTTTTTAATCGATGCTGCTAATTCAGCCAGTTTAGTATCATCAAATATTTTTCGTGGTTGATGAGGATTTACCTTAATTGAATCAATTTGGATCTCACTAACACTTCCCGTTTGTGTTTTTGATGTAGAATTATCGTAGGCTACTTCAACCTCTCCTAATAATTCACTTAATCCTCTACCCAATGCCATTATCTATCCTACTAACCAGTAATAGCTTTTGCTAAATTTGTATACGCTTTGGTCCCAGATGCATTTGCGTCATACAGCATAATAGGTTTTCCAAAACTTGGACTCTCTGCTAGTTTAATATTTCGAGGAATCACAATGTATGAACTCTCATCAATTTTAAATAATTTATTTTCAAAATGTTGCGCAAGATCTGCAAAAACTTGTTTGGAAAGATTGTTTTGACCACTGTACATAGTTGGTAAAAAACCTTTTATTTCCAGTTGTCTGTTAATGGTTTGTTTTACTAATTTGATGGTATTAAGCAATTGCGCTAAACCTTCAAGTGCAAAAAACTCACACTGAATAGGGATCAATACTGAGTTTGAAGCACTTAGGGTATTGATTGTAATGGGTCCAAGTGCCGGGGGAGAATCGATCAAAATATAATCATAATCATCTCGAACTGGGTCAATATTTCGTTTGAGTACCAATTCTCTATCTTTGGTACCTTGGTAAAACTCTTTTTCAATTCCAACCAGTCCAATATTTGATGGAGCAACACTTAAATTTGGGATCTCTGTTTCTAGAATAATATCCTGAAGATCTTTTGTGCCCAGCATCACATGATAAATATTGTATTCATAGGTATCGCGTTGAAAGCCTAATGAAGTTGTAGCATTGGCTTGTGGATCTGCATCAATAAGTAGTACACGTTTACCAGCTATGGCCAATGCCGCACTTAAATTTACAGCAGTTGTCGTTTTACCCACACCACCTTTTTGATTTGCTATTGCAATAATCTCTGTCATCGTAAGCTGTACACCCTTTTATTATCTATCGTTATGGAACCATCATCATGCAATACAGCATCCTTTAAAGAGGTTTTATACCCATCAATGGTGGTCTTGCATTTTTTATTCTTATGGAATTCTACCTCATAAAGGCTAAATATTTGCTTCCATGAGTCAGATTTTTGCAATGCGTTAAAATAGTTTTCAAGCATAGCCTGCGGCACTATGTCAATATCTAAATTGCCTTGAAACTCCTTGCTAGGCGCTAAAAGGTTAAGTCCAATACCGCACAATATTAGATCTTTTTGCACCGTTGTAATGGTACCTCCAATTTTATGATCCATGATGTAAAAATCATTGGGCCACTTAAGCCATATCTTAGAATCCAACTTTTCTAATTGATTCTTCAATACATACGAAAAATAGATTGATGCAGACTGCAAGGGCAAATCTTTTGGCAATTCAGATTTATGCAATGCAAAAGAAAAAAACAGATTGCCTTTTTTACCAACCCAATTATTATCACGACTTCCAATCCCCTTGGTTTGCTCTTGGGTATAAAAACAAATAGGTTTTGTATAGGGATGCGTTTTTAAATGATGTTTAAGATGGGTATGCGTTGAATCAACACA
The DNA here is from genome assembly GCA_034658775.1 of Campylobacterota bacterium. Classification (GTDB taxonomy): domain Bacteria; phylum Campylobacterota; class Campylobacteria; order Campylobacterales; family Arcobacteraceae; genus JAYEFX01. Next base: position 3,520 of record JAYEFX010000274.1, on the reverse strand, counting down.
CTTAAGATAATACAGTTCCAACATCTAATCTTTTACCACGTATATAATCCAGACTGCTCATCGCTTTTTTAGATGCTGGCTGAAGCGTGTTGATCTGTATGGATCCTTTAGTACAACCCACCACAATAGAGTCATCATTTATTTTGAGTATCTGCCCTGCACTGTTTGAAGAGCTGTTTTCTAAAAACGTAAGCTCTTTGAGTTTTAGACCTGAAGTTAAAAATAATCCTGGCCAATAACAATACGCTTTGTATTTTAAATACAATGCTTTTGCATCATCAAATTCAACTTCACCATTGGATTTTTTGATTTTTTTACAATAGCTTACATTGCTCTCATATTGTTTTTGAGGCTTGATGCGGTCAAAATTATTCAAAACCGTGACCGTCAGATCAGCTGCAATGTGTGAAAGCTGATCAAAAAGCTGATCCACTTTTGTATCATGATCTATTTTTTGATATTGTAAAGCTAAAATATCCCCACTGTCCAGCCCCTCTTCCATCATCATAGCTGTCACACCAGAATATTCATCATCATTAAGCAACGATTCTTGAATGGGGCTAGCCCCTCTGTATTTTGGCAATAATGAAGCGTGAAGATTGATGCACGGTGCGATATCTAAAATAGCCCTTGGTAAAATTTGACCATAGGCAGCCACAACAATAAAATCAGGCTTGAGTGCTTGAATATCTTGAACTGTATGTTGCTCTTTTAGGTTTTTGGGTTGAAAAATAGGGAAAGCCAATTCATTGTCCAAACAGTATTGTTTGATATGAGGAGGCGTGATAATTTGTTTACGGCCTACAGGTTTGTCGGGTTGCGTAAACAACCCAACAATTTCCATCTTATGCTCCAACATTTTATTTAAAATGATGGTTGCATAATCAGGCGTACCCATAAGCAAAATTTTCATCATCTACCCTCTTGAGTTTCGTCCACTTGAACGACCACCACTTGATCGACCACCACTTCTTCCACCAGAAGAGCGTCCACCATCACGACCGGATGATCTTCCACCTGATGATCGACCACCATCACGTCCACCATCACGTCCAGAAGATTTTCCACCTGAGCGTCGACCTCTAAACCCTCTTGAGTTGTGTCGACCTTTTCCACCACCTTTATCGTTTTTAGCTCGGCTTAATAAAAAGGTAATATCTTTAGCACTTTTTCCAATATTCTCTTTTCCACCAACTTTATCATCTTCAATCAACAATGAAGCCAATTTCTGAGCAATAGTAGAGATATCATACTGATCTTTTAACTCTTCAAGTAAAGCATACGCATGCTCCGTAATCTCTACGTCTTCAATTTTTTTAACCAAAGAAGATGCTTTTTTCACTTTAACATCCCCAATAGTAGGAATCACTCGTGATTCCATCGTACCACCCGTGTCTTTTTGAATTTTTGTTAATTGTCTGAACTCATGTGGTGTTACAATAGAGATTGCTGTTCCATCTCGTCCAGCTCGTCCTGTTCGTCCAATTCTATGCACGTAGCTTTCAGAATCAAATGGTAACTGGTAATTAAATACATGCGTAACATCTCGAACATCAAGACCACGAGCAGCAACATCCGTAGCAACTAAAACTTCAAGGTTTCCACCTTTAAATGCACGAATTACCTCTTCTCTTTGTCGTTGTTCCATATCTCCATGAAGACCTTTTGCAGAAAAACCTTGAGAGATTAAATACGTAGAAAGTCGATCAACATCTCGTTTCATTTTACAAAATACAATTGATTTTGTTGGATTTTTATAATCGTACAATCGAATTAAAGCATCATCTCGTTCATACTCATCAACCACATAATAAAGTTGTTTAATTGTCGATTGCGTTACTTCAGATTTTGTAATCGTTACATATTCAGGCTCATTCAAAATTCTTTTTGAAAGATCTTTGATTGGTTTTGGCATCGTTGCAGAAAACATCAATGTTTGTCGTTCTTTTGGAAGAAAAGTAAAAATATTTTTAATATCTTCTAAAAATCCCATGTCCAACATCTCATCAGCTTCATCCAAAACTACGTATTTTGGATTGATTGTGATCTGTTTTTTCGATAACAGATCCAAAAGCCGTCCTGGAGTTGCTACAATGATTGATGCACTTTGCACGTGTTTTATTTGTCGTGAATACGAAGTACCACCATAAACCGTAGCCGTTTTAATATCTAGAAACTTTCCAAATCGAAACAGCTCATCACTTACTTGCATTGCAAGCTCACGTGTAGGAACAATGACCAATGTTTCTACATCTCCTTTGCATTGCATCATTTGTAATAATGGCAATCCAAATGCAGCTGTTTTACCTGTACCTGTATGCGCTTGAGCCACAAGATCTTTTCCTGTAAGTACGATAGGAATTGCATCTTTTTGTACTGGACTTGGTTCTTTAAATCCCGCTACATCGATTGATTTTTGTAATTGTGTTTTGAAATTAAATTCATTAAATGTCATATTTTTATACTTCTTTCTTTATTTGTTTTATCTATTAACAAAAAGTGTCCCACTTTGGTGGTTACTGTTGAGTAAGAATTCATATGCATTTTCTAATTCAAAGCCACTGCTTAGGTACATTTTATTGTTTTTTTCTAATAAGAACTGCGCTGCTTTAAGCTTGGTCGCAATTCCGCCTGTTGCAAACGTAGAGTTGCCAGCATGCTCAACATTGAGCATCTCATCATCAATACGATTGATTGTTTTTTGCAATACGGCATCCGTATGCAGATGTGGGTGCTTATTGTAGTACCCATCAATATCCGTTAATATTACCAACATATCTGCATCAAAATGATGCGTTACATGTGCTGCTAATTGATCATTGTCTCCAAATACCAACTCTTCAGTTGCGGTGACATCATTTTCATTGATAATGGGCAATACACCATTTTCCAATAAAATCTTTAAAGCAATTCCTGCATGCTTGGTTCGCTTTCGTGAATCAAAATCATCCGCAGTTAACAGCACTTGAGAACAGATTATCTCATGTGCATTGAAGTTTTTTTTGTACTCTTTCATCAATAAAGGTTGTCCAATGGAAGCTAAGGCTTGTTTGTTTCCAATCAGGCTTTTATCCAAAGGTAAAAGTGTGTATCCTGCAGCTACAGCTCCAGAACTTACCAAAATTACTTCATATTGCTTTTTTAACTGTGCGATTAAATCAACAAGATTACTTAAACGTTGTGTTGCGAGTTCATTGTCTTGCGTTAAGACAGCACTACCAACTTTTAAGACAATACGTTTCATCGTATCTATTCTTGTTCCAGTAAATCATATAAAGCATACGTGATTGCACTGGTATTCGTATGCATTGGTGAAGAGATAGGTAAAATAAAGTACGGCAATTCATTATTGTATTTTTCAAACGTTAAATCTTGCACATAATACACTTTTTGTTTGTCAAAACCAAAAGAGTTTTCTTTTGAAATTTCCAATTCAAGTGAGGCGATAAACGCTTCACATTTTTCATTTAACTCCTCTTGATCAATGGCATCAATTTTTGTTAATGCTATTGCAAATTTA
>JAYEFX010000273.1:0-5417 GCA_034658775.1 Campylobacterota bacterium | reverse complement strand
GGGTAGCGCTCTACCAACTGAGCTAATCGACCGGTTAACAATATTAAATGGTGACTCGTGTTGGATTCGAACCAACGGCCACCTCCTTAAAAGGGAGATGCTCTACCGGCTGAGCTAACAAGTCATTTTAAATAAAAAAAGTGGCGCGGTGAACGAGACTCGAACTCGCGACCTCCTGCGTGACAGGCAGGCATTCTAACCAACTAAACTACCACCGCTTCTTTTTTATATGGTGATCCCGAGGAGAATTGAACTCCTGTGGGCTGGATGAAAACCAGCAATCCTAACCGCTAGATGACGGGACCATATGGTGGTCGATGCAAGACTCGAACTTGCGACGTCTACCTTGTAAGGGTAGCGCTCTACCAACTGAGCTAATCGACCGGTTAACAATATTAAATGGTGACTCGTGTTGGATTCGAACCAACGGCCACCTCCTTAAAAGGGAGATGCTCTACCGGCTGAGCTAACAAGTCATTCATAAAATGGACTGGAATTATACAGATTTATACTTTATTTGTCAAGAGTTTTTTGAATAAATTTCAAAACTTTTTTCAAAGCCATTTGTGCAGCTTGTTTTTGTACGGAAATTCGATCCCCTTCAAAATGATGAACATCTGTATCTACCTCCCCTGTATTGGTATTCATTCCAATTACTACTGTACCTACGGGCTTGTTTTTTGTTCCACCACCTGGACCTGCTACTCCACTTACAGCAACTGCATATGAAGCATCAAATTTTTTAAGCACTCCACGTAACATCTCATTGACCACTTCAACACTCACAGCACCATTGTCAATCATGGTTTGTTTTGACACACCTAACTCTTGCTCTTTTATCTCATTGCAGTACGTTACAACTGAACCTTTAAAAATAGAAGATGAGCCAGATGCTTGAGTGATCATAGATGCAATCATTCCACCTGTACAACTCTCTGCACACGTAATGGTTTGTTTATTATTTCGCAAAAAACTTTGCAACAAAATCATATCATCATTGGTAAAAATTTCTTCATTCACAGCTTAACCTTTTACTAAAGTACTCTTAGATATACTCTATCCTATTTTTAATAACAGGATGATTATATCTATGGTCGAATATAAAGAGACACTACAATTACCAAAAACAAGTTTTCCAATGCGAGGAAGCTTGCCTCATAATGAACCAAAGCAATACAAACTTTGGGATGAACAAAAAGTTTATGACAAAATGAAAGCCAACCGAAAAGGTTGTGAAAGCTTTACATTACATGATGGACCACCCTATGCCAATGGAAACATTCATATTGGTCATGCACTGAACAAAGTGCTTAAAGATATCATTGTAAAATACCACTATTTTGATGGGAAATCTGTACGGTACGTACCCGGTTGGGATTGTCACGGTCTACCAATTGAACAAAAAGTAGAAGAAAAAATAGGCGGGAAAAAGAAAAAAGAGTTGCCTAAAAGTAAACTGCGCGAGTTGTGTCGAAACCATGCAACAAAATTTATTGATATTCAACGTGAAGAGTTCAAACAATTGGGAATTTTAGGGGATTGGGAAAAACCTTATCTAACCATGGATTTTAGATTTGAAGCCAATATTTATCGTGAACTTATTGCCATTGCACAAAAAGGGTTATTAATTCAACGAAGCAAACCAGTGTATTGGTCATGGGCAGCACAAACAGCACTTGCTGAAGCTGAAGTAGAATATGAAGACAAGGTATCTGCCTCTGTTTATGTTGCATTTAAGATGCAAGATATAGATGCTAGTGTGATTATTTGGACAACTACCCCATGGACACTTCCAGCAAATACAGGGATTGCTTTAAATCCTGAAGAGACCTATGTTAAAACAAGTGATGGATTTATCATTGCTAAAAAACTGCATGCTTATTGTATTGAAAATGAAATTGTTACAGGAACTATTGTTGAGGATATTGATCCAAAAACTCTTGAAAACAGTTTTGCAATCAATCCACTAAACGCACGTACTTCTAAAATTGTTTTAGGGGAGCATGTACTTATGGATTCGGGGACGGGTGCTGTGCATACTGCACCTGGGCATGGTGAAGATGACTACAAAGTAGGACTTCAATACGATCTTGAAGTTCTTATGCCCGTAGGTGCTAATGGAGCATATGACAATACCATTGTTCGTGAAAAACTTTTACCCAATCCTGAAAAGTTTTTAAACATGAATGTGTTCAAAGCCAATGAACCTATTTTAGAACTTCTTGGTGATGCCTTGGTCAAACGAGTGGATATCACGCATTCCTACCCGCATTGCTGGAGAACACATAAACCCGTCATCTTTAGAGCAACCAAACAATGGTTTATCTGCATGGATGAACCTTATGGAAAGCAGAAAAAAACCTTACGACAAAATGCACTTGATGCCATTGAAAACGTAAAATTTTATCCCGAACATGGAGCAAACCGTCTTCGAACGATGATTGAAGGACGTCCTGATTGGTGTATTTCACGGCAACGTGATTGGGGAGTGCCTATTGCATTCTTTAGAAATAAACTCACCGATGAGATTGTTTATGATGAACAAGTTTTAAACTACGTTGCGATGATTTTTGAGATGAAAGGGGCAGATGCTTGGTATGATCTAAGCATTGAAGAGCTTTTGTATCCTGGAAGTGGTCTAAATCCTGATGATTTAGAAAAAACGATGGATATTTTAGATGTGTGGTTTGATTCTGGTTCAACGCAAAATGCTGTTTTGAGAAGTAGAAATTACGATGCAGGAACCTATCCAGCAGATATGTATCTTGAAGGATCAGATCAACACAGAGGTTGGTTCCAATCCTCACTGCTAACATCATTGGCTTCATCTGAGATTGCACCTTATAAATCAATTCTTACACATGGTTTCACCGTTGATGCTAAAGGTGAAAAGATGTCCAAATCTAAAGGAAACGTAGTCGCTCCAGATAAAGTATTGAAGCAATACGGTTCTGAAATTCTTCGTCTTTGGGTTGCCATGAGCGATTATCAAAGTGATCTTAAAATCTCAGATGGGATCTTAGGTCAAATGGCTGAACAATATCGAAAAATCCGAAATACGGGTAAAATTTTACTTGGAAATGTTCATGAATTAGAACAGATCGTACCAATAGATAAAATGGGAATTATGGATCTTTGGATATTAAACAAAGCACATCATGTATTTAAAGAGGTTGATGCAGCATTTAAAACCAATGATTATTCACGAGGATTAAATAAGTTAAATCACTTCTTAGTAGCTGACTTATCAAATATCTACATCGATATCTCAAAAGATAAAATGTACTGTGATGGCAAAAATTCAGATACACGAATGGCTACACAAAGTGCTATGGCAATGATTGCAAAATCATTTTTAACCATGTTGGCTCCAGTTTTAACCTACACCATGGATGAATTGGTACGACACGCACCATCCGTAATCACCAATGGCGCAACAACTATTTTTGACATACCAAAATACTTTATTCCTGAAATAAAATTCACTCTAAATGAGGAACATTTATTAAGTGCAAAAAGTAAATTTGCAGAGATAAAAGATAAGCTCAATAAAGAAAAAGTTATCAAATCAACGCTTGAATTAGTGATCTACACAAATTCTGAAGATATCTTAGCCTTAGATAGAACCGTAGCTGAAGATTGGTTTGTTGTAAGTAAAGTGATCAAGCACACTGAAGACAATGCAGTAGGTAGCTTTGAAGTGGATGGGAAAACTTTTGAAGTGTATCATGCAGCTAAAACAAAATGTCCACGTTGTTGGAAATATCGAGCTAAAGATGAAGAATCTTTATGTGAACGATGTAATGAGGTTGTAAGTGCTTAATGAGCCTGTAAGCCTAAACTTTATATTTCAAACCATTGGTTTGATTTTAGGTTTAACAGCTATTTTTATAGTGATGATTAAAAGATCAAAAAATACACAAAAAAAGGAAAATAACTAACATGAGTATGCCATTTAGTGATGAAGATTTACAAGAACCCGTTAGTAGTATTATAAAAAATAAAATTGCACCTATGTTGGCTCAAGATGGAGGAGCAATCGCTCTTCTTAAAATTCAAGATGGAAATATTTTTGTACAACTGCAAGGCGCTTGCATTGGGTGTGCAGCAAGCAGTAGCACCTTAAAGTTTATTGTTGAAAAAGAGCTCAAAGCAGCCATTCACCCAGAAGTTCGTATTATTAACGTTCCTCAAGGGATGGAAGATAAAATGCAGGAGCTAGTTTGATCATCAATGAAAGTAAATTACTATCTGATGCCAATGCTTATTTTGTAGCACGGCAATACGATAAAGCCTTATTTTTATACGCTGAACTAATGAAAGCTGATCCTCACAATGAGGAGATTGGTTTGTACGCTGTTTTTTGCGATATTGCAAGCGAAAGCGAAGAGAAAGCACAAAGCTTATTTGACTACTACAGCGTTGCAAAAGCTGAAGATCCAGATGGTGCAATTGAATACGTCGTAAACATGATTGATGCCTACGATGGAGATACGGAACAGATGGCAAAATTACTCAGTGATATTTCAGACACCGCTACACAAAATCTTAATGCAATCGAATATGATGACTTCATGCAACTTATTGCTTCACGAGGATCATTTCGCATCGCTTTTGAAGATATCATGTTTAGCACCAAAGTAGCTATTTACACCAAAGAGGAATTTTGTGATTTTGTCGGACAGCTTATTGATAATGATTTTACAACTACAGCCTTATCCTATCTTGAAACCTACGATCAACATTTTGCATTTGACGATCAAATCAAAACATTGTATAAAAAACTTGAAGAGACTAAATGAGAGTAGAACTTAACAATCAGTTTTATACAGACAATTCACAAGAGGCAGATGCACATACAACATTTATCTATTCCGAAGCAACAGCTAAATTTAAAGATGATGCCAAAGAGCATGGTTGCCACAATTTTATCGCTTCACAAGATTTAAAAAATCACATTGATAATTCTGCTATTAAGATTGTTGGAATTACAGGGACAAATGGAAAAACAACGACAGCTGCGGCACTGTACTCCATTCTTTTAGATTTGGGATACAAAGTAGCACTTCAAGGTACGCGAGGTTTTTTTATAAATGATGAACGTCTTGAAGAGTACAGTTTAACCACACCGGTACAACTGGGTAACTTTTACCACTTACAAAAAGCGATTGAACATGAGTGTGATTTTTTTGTGATGGAAGTGAGTTCTCATGCCATTGTTCAAAAACGTATGCTCCCATCTGGACAGTCATCTCGACAGCCTGCCTGCGAAAGACGTGAAGAGCCGCGCCATTGTGGAGCAGATGCGTGACGAGGAAGAGGAACACGGAGAAAACGCGATCGATGCCGGGGCAGTAGAATTGCCCGCTCCCGTCAGGCGCCTGATGCAGATGACGGCCAAAGTCATGACGAAAACC
>JAYEFX010000272.1:0-5436 GCA_034658775.1 Campylobacterota bacterium | reverse complement strand
TCCCAACATTGAAAAAAATGACATTTTTATATCCAAAAAACAATCCAAAAGAGAAAATAAAAACTACGATGCAGTTTGGAATGCAGGCTTTTATTTATATGGGTGGGATTATGAATGGGAGTTTGATTATCGAAAAAAACGACCTAAAATCTCGGCAGATCAAATTGTTAAAAGAATCGAGAGATTGTATAAAAAAAATAAAATTGCCAAACAGGATAAGTTTATATTATTACTTCACGATCCAATGTTTAAAAACAAATACAATGGTCGTAAAATATTACAACAACTTATTCAAAAACTCAAATCAAATGGTTGGGAATTTGACAGCATTGCAAACTACCTTACAAGTGATGATTTTTTATACGCAAAATATCACCAAAACTATGATGGCTCTACAGCTACCGTTATGGCCAACAATATGCAAACCCTACCCTCAACACCAATTAAAGCTAAAAAAATTGCTCAGGCACCTAAGATTGCTAAATATGACACTAAAATAAAAATTCAAAAGAAAAAAAAGAAAAAAATTGTTAAAAAACCCTCTTCTGTAAAAAAACAACACCATGTAAAAAATACCATTAAAGCAATACATAATGATCCAAAGAAAACAATGGAGATGCAACTGTTTGAAGCTATCAGTAGAGTTGATGTTCATCATGTACGAAATCTCATACAAAGTGGAGTAAACATTCATGCTTACAATCGTTATGGACAATCAGCAATTGTACTAGCAACTACTCTTAAACAAAGTAATATTGTACAAGTACTGATTCAAAATGGAGCAAATATCAATCATAAAGATCAAAATGGAAACAGTGCTCTTATGGTACTTCAAAGTATGACACGATAAATTGAAACTATTTAAAAGGGATTTTTCCCTCTTGATTCTTTTTATCTAAGTACACTACATACAAAACAATAGCTAAAGCGATTAAGGTTAACGTTAAATAGATCATTGTATCTCCTTTGTTAGCTTGCTAAATCAATTAATGATTCAGTCACTTTTTCACGAATATTTCTTTTTTTGACATAGTTGTTCAAACCAATATGGTTGTTGTACCCAAGAACTTTCGCAATTTTACGTACGGATAAACCAACAGAAAGCAATTCTTCAATTTTATCTCGCTGCTTATCAAATTTTGATTTTTGAATGGTTCCTTTTGGTTTCCCTAATATTATCCCATCCATTTTCTTAGCTGTTAATGCTTCTTTTGTACGTAAACTCATCAAATCTTTTTCCAATGCCATGGTCATGTCCATCATCCCTAAAATCATTTTAGTAAGCATATCATCTTTAGACACTAAATCAAGATTTTGCACAACAACACAAATTCGAACTTCATTATCCAGCAGATGTCGAATGGTTGCAACAATAGCCTCAATTGTTCTTCCAAAAACATTTAAATCATACGCCAAGATTGTACACCCTTGCTTGCAATCCTCAAAAAGATACGTAATATTTTGTTCCTCTTTAGGAACATTTACTTCAATACTCATATGCTCATCAATTTCAATATTTTTTTCTGATGCATAATTTTTCAAACCGGTTACTTGCTCAAGTGTATATTCAGAGTTATTATTATTTACTCTGATAAAAGCGATTGTCTTAGCCATTTTATATCCTTTTACATTTTGTATGTTTTAATAATATTAACTAAACAATTTATTTAACTAATACTATTAAAACTTATACATTATGTTAGCACATGTATTATTAACTAAAGCTTAATTTTTCAATCTATTGCATATCAATTGCATAAAAAATAATTATCAAAAAATTCTATTTCTTTTCTTTTAAAAAGTCGATTTGGAAACCAAGTCAATTTTCGATAAAATGCAATAAATATTAAAAGGAAGATTGTGAAACTGATTGTTGCAATAACGGGTGCTAGTGGAGGAACATTAGCAAAACGTTTTTTAGATCATTTACCTGCACACATTGATGCACATGTTGTATTATCAGCTAATGCACAACAAGCATATTTCTTAGAAACGAATCAAATGTTTGATATTAATGCTAAAAACATAACACTGTATGAAGATAAAAATATTGCTGCACCTTTGGCCTCAGGGTCTTTTCAAGCCGATGCAATGATTATTCTGCCTTGCAGTATGAATACTTTGGCAAAATGCAGCATTGGCATGGCAGATACATTGATTACGCGTGCATTTACTGTGATGCAAAAAGAGCGAAAACAAACAATCATTTGCCCAAGAGAGATGCCTTTTTCAACCCTACAACTTGAAAATATGCACAAACTCTCAAATCTAGGAGTAACGATAGCCCCACCAGTGCTGGGCTACTATTCACAACAACAGACTTTAGAACAGATGGAAAACTTTCTTATTGGAAAACTTTTTGATCTTTTAAATATTCAAAATAATTTATACAAACGATGGGATGGAAACAATAATGAGTAAAAAAGCGATATACAGCGGTACTTTTGACCCTATTACCAATGGACATATGGATATTATTAACCGTGCTTTAAAAGTATTTGATGAGATTATCATAGCCGTTGCTACCTCTTCATCAAAACAACCAATGTTCACGCAAGAAAAACGGGTGCAGTTGATTCAAAAAGCAACACAAGGGCTCAATGTAAGCGTTAAACCTTTCAATACTCTTTTGGTAGATTTTGCTAAAGAAGAGGAAGTTAATACAATTGTACGTGGTTTACGAGCGGTGAGTGACTTTGAGTTTGAGCTTCAAATGGGCTATGCAAACTCTTCTCTTGATAGTAATATTGACACCATGTATCTCATGCCCACACTGAAAAATGCTTTTGTAAGCTCATCAGTCGTTCGGGAGATATTGAAATTCAAGGGGTGTGCAAGCCATCTTGTACCAGCTGTTATTTTAGAGGATATTAGAGAATGTACATCGTCATAGAGGGCATTGATACTGCTGGAAAATCTACTCAGCTGGATATTTTAAGAAAAAAATACCCAACTGCTTTGTTTACAAAAGAGCCAGGGGGTACAGCATTAGGACAAAAAATACGCCAAATTGCACTCAATGGTGAAGCACAATCACCACTTGCAGAGATGTTTTTATTTTTAGCTGATCGAGCAGAACATCATCATGAAGTAGTATTGCAAAATCAAGATAAGATGATTATTTCTGATCGTGGATTTATTTCAGGGATTGCGTATGCAAAGGATTTTGATATGCAAACAGTAATTGATCTAAACCTTATTGCTCTAGATCAACAATTGCCCCAAAAGGTGATCATGCTGGAACTCTCCCAAGAGGAGTTGGAATATCGCTTATCTCAAAAACAGCAAGATGGTATTGAATTACGTGGTATTGAGTACCTTATGGATATCCAACATCGCATGAAACACACCATACAAACACTGCAAATTGATGCACTGATTATTGATGCCAAACAAAGCATCCAAGATATAGAGAAACAAATAGAGGATTTTATACAATGATACAAAGCTTACGAGGGATGAAAGATATCCTAAATGATGATAGTCAACGATTTACGTACTTTATTGAAAACTGTTCACGAATAGCTAAAAATTATGGTTTTTCATACCTTGAAACGCCTATTTTAGAAGAGACTGCTTTATTTAAGCGAAGCGTGGGGGAAAGCAGTGATATTGTCAACAAAGAGATGTATCAGTTCATTGATAAAGGTGAAAACGATGTATGTTTGCGTCCAGAAGGAACAGCAGGAGTAGTACGAAGCTTTATTCAAAACAAATTTGATCGAGCCGGTGGAATACACAAATACTTTTATTATGGACCAATGTTTCGTTATGAACGACCACAAAAAGGACGATTAAGACAATTCCATCAATTTGGTGTAGAGTCATTTGGAGTAGATTCCGTGTATGAAGATGCCAATATCATCATGATGTTAAGTGATATACTTAACTTTTTTGAAATCACTTATGATTTACAACTCAATTCATTGGGATGCAAAGAGTGCATGCCAACGTACAAGGACAAACTCGTAGGTCATTTAGAGACCTTAGAATTGTGTGAAGATTGTGACAGACGAACCCAAACCAATCCTATTCGAGTATTGGACTGTAAAAATGAAAAGTGTCAAAGTGAACTTAGCAATGCTCCAAAAATCACGCAAAATCTTTGTGAAAACTGTGATCGAGACTTTGAAAAACTCAAAAAGATTTTAGAAACAAATAAGATTGATTTTACAGTTGATTCAAACTTGGTTCGAGGATTGGATTATTACAGTGGTGCTGCTTTTGAATTTGTCAGCAATGAAATAGGTGCACAAAGTGCCATTGCTGGCGGTGGACGATACGATCGACTTGTTGAATTTTTAGGTGGACGTCCAACCAAAGGGATTGGTTTTGCTATAGGGATTGAACGACTTATGGAATTAATCGTAATGAATGAATCATCAAACGAATTATTGTACATTGGTGCCATGAGTGAAGATGCTATTGATACAGCTTTTTCTTTAAGTCACAAAAAAAGAAACGACACTAAAACTTTTTGTGAATACAAATCACGTGGGTTTAGTAAGCACCTGAACAATGCACAAAAAATGGGAGCAACTACGGTAGCCCTTATTGGTGAAGATGAACTTAAAAATGGAACCGTATGGATAAAAAATCTTCTTAGCAAAGAGGAAAATACGATCAAAATGAAGGACTACTAAAAAAGAATGAACAACTATGGTATAGATATTTGGGGGGATGATAATTTTTTTATTGACAACGACGTTGTTAGAATCAATCATGCCTGCAAACCTGCCATTATTGATTTAGTCCAAAATATACGCTCAAAGGGAAATAAAGGGCCTTTACTTCTTCGTTTTGAACATATTACACAAAAACAGATCACTAAGCTTTTTACAACATTTCAAAACTCTATTGATGAATATGACTATGCAGGAACATTTCAAGCGATGTTTCCACTAAAAGTTAATCAGCTTCCTAACTTTTTATTACCATTGTTAGATAAAAGCAAACATCTAAACTATGGACTTGAAGCTGGAAGTAAAACTGAGCTGATTTTGGCCATGGCATACAATAATGACAATGCGCCTATTACGGTCAACGGATTCAAAGATAAAGAGATGATCACCTTGTGCTTTATAGCAGCTCAAATGGGACATGATATCACCATTATCATTGAGGGGCTAAATGAACTTGAAACCATCATTGAAGTACAAAATGAATCTCTTGATCTTAAGCATCCCAATATTGGATTGCGTGTCAAATTGCACAATTCCAGTAGTGGGGCTTGGGCAAAAAGTGGCGGTATAAATTCTAAATTTGGATTAAGTTCTACAGAAATTTTAAATGCTTATGAGATACTTCATCAGCATAACTTATTAAATCTTTTTACCATGCTTCATTTTCATATAGGTTCAGCGATGAACACCATTGCACCTTTAAAAAAAGCATTAAAAGAAGCGGGAAACATCTATGCTCAGCTCAAACAAATGG
>JAYEFX010000271.1:0-5450 GCA_034658775.1 Campylobacterota bacterium | reverse complement strand
GGTGAATCCGGATGGGGCATGCAAGTTGGGGCAACAGTGTTTGATCTAAACAGCCCAAGAATGTATGGTTCAGATAATGATTTTTCTCAATGTGATTGGAGAAACAGCACTGGGATTATGGACCATAAAAAATACAGGGAACCCAAGCCTTATAACAACAATAAATACACCAATTATGGATTTGCGAACAATAAAAAAGTACATGGACTTATTGATGGAAAATCGGGTAAAAACCCTCGTGGCTATATCCAATTTGGGGGTGGTGTAGGATTATTGAGTTCAATTGATTGTGAAATTGATCGAAAAGGTAAAGACGATAATATGAAGTGTCAAGAGCTTAAACTAAAAGATGTTCGTTTAGCTCTTGTATCCAAACAAGATATAAAAGCAAATAGTTGGAGATCTCCTGGAAGAGCACAAATACCACAACCTTTAACCCAATTTTCACAAGGTAAAATGGTCAATGTGAAATCGTACAAAGCTAAAGTGAGTCGATCAAAAACGGCAATTGCAAAAGCTAAACGACACAGTACATTAATCAAAGCAGTGAAACAACCACGATACAAAGTTCCTGCTGCACAGATTAAAATTATCAATAAACGATTGAAAATGGTACCTTTAAAAATAACACCTACTAAAGTGATAAAAAGTGCCCCTAAGCCAATGTTGGTACAACCAATTTCACGTTAAACTGTTCAATCAAAAGGGAGTTCTCCCTTTTGATGATTAGGTATATTTATGCTACAATGCCAAAATGAGATATACATTTGTAACCCTTTTCCCAAATTTAATTGAATTTTATTTTAAAGATTCAATACTTAAACGTGCTTGTGAAGCAAATCTAATTGAGTATGAATTTTATGACCCTAGAGATTACACAAAAAATAAACACAATAAAGTAGATGATACGATGTGTGGAGGAGGGGCAGGTATGTTAATGAGCCCCCAGCCGTTGTTTGATACGTTAGAAGATATTAAATCCAAAAATCCAGATGCGTATATTGTATTCCCTTTAGCTGCTGCTAAACCATTTAAACAAAATGATGCAAAACGCTTGGCAAAGAAGAAAAATATTGTTTTTGTTTCAGGACGTTATGAGGGGATTGATGAGCGAGTGATTGAAACCTTTGCGCATGAGGTGTTCAGTATTGGAGATTATATTCTTACTGGTGGGGAGTTACCCTCACTAGTCATGATGGATGCGATTAGTCGAAATGTAGAAGGGGTGTTAGGAAATGAGTGCTCTTTGGAGATGGAAAGTTATAATAATTGTATTGATGAAGGGGAGCAAATCGCTCTACTTGAAGCACCATCTTTTACAAAACCAAAAATTTTTAGAAATTTAAGTGTAGTTTCAGAATTATTAAAGGGTAATCACGCTAAAATTCTCGACTTGAAAAGAAAATTGTCAATTTATAAAACACAATATTATAGACCCAACAGAGGAAGAGATTATGAAAAATAAATATATTGCTAGCTTTGAAGCAGCACAAATGGAAACAAAAGAGATACCACAATTTAGAGCTGGTGATACAGTAAAACTTGGTATTGAGATTAAGGAAGGTACTAAAAAAAGAGTACAGAACTTTGAAGGTATCGTTATTGCACGACATGCTGAAGGTGTAGACGCTACATTTACAGTACGAAAAATTGCTGCAAACAGCGTTGGTGTAGAAAGAATTTTCCCATTATATTCAGACAGTATTAAAACGTTTGAAGTATTAAGAAAAGGAAGAGTAAGAAGAGCTAAGCTTCATTATCTAAGAGGATTAACAGGTAAAGCTTCAAAAATTAAAGAACTTAGAAAATAATCTAACTGAATCTGCAATTTTCAAAGGAGATACCTTCGTGGTATCTCCTTTTTTTTTGCCTACTTTTGATATACTAAGTGTAATTTAGAACAAGGAACACTAATGAACATTCAAGAAAATATTGTAAATTTTTATACCCAAGCAAATGAATTAAACTTTAACGCAGTGGAACTTTTTGATAAAAATCCATTGGGTGTCGTATTGTTTCTCATCCTACTGTTAGTTACAGTATTGGTTCCCATGTTTTTATATCGATTGATTAAACATGCACAAGCCAATAAAGTGATCAATAAAGTCTTAAACGCTTCAAACGTAGATGATTTTGATCGCTACTTTATAGAATTGTTGGAACAATTGGACTTAAATGTAAACTCTTTTTTAATTCATCGTATTTATGTTCAAAACGAGATGATCGAAAATAAATATTTAGAGTTTGTCGATGATGTATCGATTAAAAAACAAATTATTTACATGAAAAGTTTAGCCGATAAGTTTAATGAACTGGCTTTGCGAGACGCGTCAACAAAAGGATTAATAAAAATTCATTATCATGAGCGCGTACATACGTTGATCAATAATGATTTGCGCATGATGATTGAAAAGTATTGTTTACAGTGTGGGTATTGGCAAGATGATATTGAAAATATCTATGCTGTTGTTGCTTATGCGAACACGTTGGAAAACCCAAATGAGATTTTAGACACAATATCCAAACAACTCAATCGTGTTGATTTAGCGAATGATATCTCGGTGATGAGATTTGTATTGTTGTTGAAC
The DNA here is from genome assembly GCA_034658775.1 of Campylobacterota bacterium. GTDB lineage: Bacteria > Campylobacterota > Campylobacteria > Campylobacterales > Arcobacteraceae > JAYEFX01. The sequence continues at coordinate 2,862 of JAYEFX010000271.1, read as the reverse complement.
AAAGATAAGGCACTGCAAGTTTATGATTTTTGCATGAATCAATTGAATTTGGTATTTGAAGAGTCTAAAGTGATCTACACTTTGATACTTGAATTGGTCTACCATTCTGCTTACGTATCGTTGGTATATACGTATATTGAAAATATGGAAGATAAAGTTTGGATAGAATATCTTTACAGTCAATATTTTGCCAAAACCAATGATATTAAGCTCGATTTGGCTTTTATTCACAATGACTTAATTTGTAATGAAGATCATTGTGACTTTATAACGTGTGCGGTGACGGATAATTGGCAAGATGTGCACACGCTTGAATCAATTTGTCACAACAAACATATTGTGGATATTTTGGGTCATGATGAAACGCGAAAAGTGATCTCACGAACTGATGAGTTGCATTACATGGAAAAAGAATCCCAAGCTCAAGCTATTGCAAATGAAGCGTTAATTACTGCTCAAAATGCATTGTTGTTAGTTGAAGAGATGAAAAATTCTTAAGTGCGTAAGAATTTAACAATCTCTTTTTCAAGATGTTGGATATCGATGACCGTTTCATGAAGAATTTGTGCATTGAATAAGCCATCAATAGAATCTGGAACCTTAGCATCAAATTTTTCTTGAATGGTTTGTAGTGCTACTTTATCTGTGTATGCAGTGCTGTCTTCATTTAAAGCATTTAAAACTGTAGCAGAAAACTTTGTCCACTCTGCGGTTGAATAGATTACCATTTTACGATCTTTGGTTTTAAGTTCGTCATATGATTTAAGACATGTCGCTGTATGCGGATCCATCATGTATCCCTCATCCAAAAAACTTTTAATGGTTTTGGCTCCATAAGCATCATCGGAATACGTAGCAGAAAAATGTTCTTGCAATAATGACAATTCTGATGAAGTCAGTTCAAAGTATTGATTAGTGTTTAGGTTATCCATCATCTCTTTGGTTCGATGTGCTCCAAATAGATCAAAAATCACACGCTCAATATTGGATGACTTTAAAATATCCATTGCAGGTGAGTTGGTCAAAATCAACTCTTTATCACGGATATCGTAAACCCCTGTGTTTAGCCATTGTGTTAAAATATTGTTTTCATTGGAAGAAACCAAAAGCTTCTCAACAGGCAATCCCATCTTTTTGGCATAATATCCACCTAAGACATTTCCAAAGTTACCAGAAGGAACGTTTAGATAGATGGTTTCACCCATGCTGATCTCATTTTGTTTTAGCAGTGAGATATAGCTCCAATAGTGATAAATGATTTGGAAAATAATTCGCCCAAAGTTGACTGAATTTGCCGCACTTAATTTAATCCCATCAGAGATAAGCTCATCTTTAAAACTTTGACTTGCAAGCAAGTTTTTTAGAGCATTTTGTGCGTCATCAAAGTTTCCATTAATCCCAATGACTTTTAAATTTTCCCCATTTTCCGTTACCATTTGAAGTCGTTGAACATCACTGGTACCACCACTTGGATACAAGCACACCACTTTGATATTCTTTTTATTTTTAAACGTATTTAAAGCAGCTGGTCCCGTATCTCCTGAAGTTGCGGCAAGAATAAGGTATTGATCTTCTTGCTTTTGTGCAATTCCTGAAAGTATGGATCCAAAAGGTTGAAGTGCCATATCTTTAAAGGCGCGTGTAGGACCATGATATTGTTCATTGACAAAGAGGTCATCTTTGATTTTAACCACAGGGGAAGGATCTTGTGGATTGTCAAATGCATCGTATAAATTTAGTGCTTTATTAATCTCTTCGTCACTAATATCAATTTGAAATGCTTTGAGCAGATCATAGGCTAAGGTTTTGTAATCCTTATTGATATGATCTTGTATAAATGTATCGCTCAATGTTGGTAACTCTTTGGGTACATACAGACCTCCAAAAGAGGCACTTGGGTTTAATATGGCGTATGAAAACTCAACCTCTTTTGGGTTGATTCCGTCATTTCCTCTGGTTTCAATAAAACTCATGGCTTATCCTTGTACACTGACGTTGCAGTTTTTTAGTATTGTTGGTTTGGAAATCTTTATTGCAAGATTTTTTATTTTAAATTTTTTGGTAAGTTTTTTGTGCAAACACTCTATGGCATCTTCAATAAGTTTAAATTTCTTTTTTTTCATTGTTGTTTCAACCATCTTTGCAACTTTGGAATAATCAATAAATTGATTCTTTTTATAGGTATATTCAAAATCAATATCCACAATTACAGTTTGTTTTTTGATCCGTTCAAAATCCAAAATACCAAGTATGGCTTTAAACGTTAAGTCATTAATGAACACGTGCATCAGGCAACTTTTTCCTCTTCTCTTTTAATCATGCGTATGATATTTGGGATGTGTTTGTAGATGATAACAAATGCGATGATGTACATCGGGGCATTTGAGTTGACCCCTACGCCATTGTCTAAAATCAGTGCAGAAATCACAACACCAATAAGACCTAAAAGAGAAGATAATGAAGATATCTTAAGTACTTTTGCACAAAAGCCCCAAACAACTGCACCTATAAGTGTAGGTATAGGAATGAGAACTAAAAATACTCCAAGTGCAGTTGCCACCCCTTTGCCCCCTTCAAAACTTAAGTAGATACTGTAACAGTGTCCAAGAACAGCTAAAACAGCAATCCCCCAAAGTGTGGATTCACTCAAGCCAAATATCATCGCTATGGCAATGACAAGCGCCCCTTTAAGTGCGTCAAGAATAACGGTTGCAATACCTAACTTTTTGGCTAAGGCTGGATTGGTTTTTTTGACCACTCGTAAAACATTGGTTGCACCAATGCTTTTGCTTCCATCCTCTTTGACATTTACCCCAGCAAACTGTTTGGCTAAAATCATTCCAAAAGGGATAGATCCAACCA
>JAYEFX010000270.1:0-5468 GCA_034658775.1 Campylobacterota bacterium | reverse complement strand
ATTGTTCACTAGGGCTCAACACAAACAATAAGGCCAATGCACTCAGTATTTTTTTTCGTGGCAAAGATGAAAAAGCAATCAACAACACCAACAATGCCAAAGCAAGGGGATAATAAAACAACTCTGTAAACGTTTTAACTTTTTGCGATTCAAATTGAGCTTTTTTTGATTTTGAATAAATATCATTTAATATCGCATCAATATCACTATTACCTAAAGAAAAGTCAATGTACCCTCCCCCACTTTGCATAGCAAGAGTGGACATTTGTTCATTTAATCCAACCACAACAATCTCACCTGCGCTGTTGGTCATGTATCCACCGTTTTTTTTAGGTATGGCCGTTCCTTTTTTAGTTGCTAAGGCAACGGCGTAAATATTAATTTTTTTCTCTTTTGCATAGATTATCTCAGCACTGTAATCCGATTTATTTCCACCATCACTTAACAAAATGATATTTTTTGCACTAAAATCAACAGTGAGTTGATCCGCCGTTTCAATCATGCTCATCATATCGGATCCATTGTCAAAATTTAATCCTGTATCCAGATGCTCGATTAAGTACATCAACGAAGTAAAATCTTGGGTTATGGGGGACATGATAAATGATGATTTTGCAAACAATACAACGCCAATTGCAGAGTTCTGTGCATTTTGAACGATATATTTGAGCTTCTTTTTGGCCAATTCCAAGCGATTGGGGTAGATATCATCTGCCAACATCGATTTGGACACATCAATAGCAACAACAATCGGAATAAGTTCTTGCTTGGATTCATGCTCTTGCAGATCCATCACAGGACGTGCCAATGCGATCGTCATCAAAATCAAAGCGGCAAACAATACAAAATTACGCGTTTCACTGCGCATAAAATTTCCACCAGCACTTAACTTTTGAAGAACATCTTCATTGAAAAATTTCTGCATGGTGCTTTTATTTGTGCCAATTAAAACAATCAGTAAAACAATGGGAATCAACATCATCCACAAAACATTTGGGTAATAAAACTGCACGTAAAACTTCTAAACTAAATCTTTATTTTTTTGATTGAGTTTAAATGCATTGCGAGACTTCTCTTTTTGATTTACATCCGGGAACAAAGAATCAATCGTTGCCGTTGGATTAACAAATAAAATAGACTCCTCAACAATGATTTGAAAAATTGCATTAAAAGGGATAGTTACTACTGAACCAAAGTTTTCTTTTCCAAAACCCGCTTCAAACTGTATATGATCTTCATGCATCACAATGGATTGATACGAATAATTTGATAATACAAATAAAGAGAAAGGAGCCAGCACACTTGTAATAGGAGAAGGTAATTCTGGATCAAAACCTACACCTTTGATATTTGCAGTTAATGCAAACTCCTCTTCAAGTACCAAAAGATGGTCCAAAACCTCTTTAATCTGTTCAGCTACCATTTGTTTGTATTCGTTATTGTTTATCACATCACTAATCATATTACACCCAATTTATTAATTTTTAGGTATTATACCTAACTATGAAATTAATTTTGCTTTATTGGATAATTTTACCAACATTACTGTTTGCAAATCCTTTTTCCTTAACGAAAAAAGATTTACAAACCATACGTCAAAGCTATGATAATCAAAAAACAGTTACACGCTATAAGCGCTTCAACCAGTTTTTAAAAAAGGCAAAAAGCTTTGAAGAGATCAAAAAACTCACACGTACCAACAGCTACATCAATAGAATTTTGCCAGGTCACGATAAAGTAGTTCAGCAACAAACCGATCATTGGTCAACACCCAAAGAGTTTTTAATTCAAGGAAAAGGTGATTGTGAAGATTATGCTATTACTAAATATTTTACTCTTAAGCACCTTGGTGTCAATAAGAAAAAACTCTACATGGCTATTGTTCAAGTCAAAGGAAGCCGAACCAAACATATGGTGCTGCTCTATTTTGATACACCCAAATCGATCCCTTTAATATTGGACAATTTAAGTTGGAGAACTATTGGATTGGACAAGCGAAAAGATTTAAGCGTGGATGTTATTTTCAATGAGATTGATGCTCACCTCATGAAAAACAATAAAATGGCAAAAAAAGTACGCATCAACTGGGGAAAATTTGATAAATGGAGTGATGTACGAAATCGTATCTACTCAAAAAAAGAGTAATCCTTTATCTCATCAAAACCAATCATTGCGTTCATCAAAGCCAATCTTGAACAATTTTTCAACATTGTTAGGGTGATGTTGGCTTCAACAATGTGTTTATCATGAAGCAATCGTGCACGTGTTGTTCCTTGAAGTAAAGGTATCTTAGGGCTCAACCATCGCCCCTCATGTTCAATCGCAATATTCGCAATACTCGTATCACTGATCAAACCATTTTTGACAATTATAATCTCATCACACTTTTCTTTTTGCATGCTCAAACTATCTATACTGTCTCGATTAAGAGCTTTGGATGCATACTGTATATCATCGCATACCACTAGTTTAAACGACTTGATTTCACGTTTTTGATACAAATCATACTCAATATCAACAATACCCGCCTCATCATAAATCACTTTGCATTTGTACAGTTGCTTCGTTGGGGGATATACATATTCACTAAGATTGATATTTAATCCAATAGTGCGCGCTATTCTTTCTTGGTGATATTCTAAATGAAATACTTCAAAATCTTCACATTTTATGGTTTCAAAATAGTATTTGGGCAAAGGTTGAAAAGGGGTTTGGCTCATGGTATGTACACCTTATCAATAAGTTCTTGGTATTCACTTTTAACCGTACTGTCCAAAGTGATCCCTCCACCACTTTTGTACACTAAACCCTCTTTGGTTTTTTCAATAAAACGTATCATCACCGCAGAATCTAAGCTTTGTCCATCAAATACACCAAATACACCTGTGTAAAAGCCACGATCATAGTGTTCAATATCATTGATTAACTCAACCGTTTTTTTCTTTGGTGTTCCAGTGATACTGCCTGCAGGCAATAAAGACAACAACATATCACCCAGATTATCCTGCCAATCTTCTTGTAACTCTCCAGAGATTTGAGAGCTTACTTGCAGCAACTCTTTTTTACCTGCTTTGATTTTATCAATGTATCGAAATTGCTCAACTTGAATATTTGATGCTACTATACCCAAATCATTTCTAAGAAGATCGACCACCATCGTATGTTCTGCCATCTCTTTTTCATTGGCCAATATTTTTGCCTGAGCATTTAATATACCTGCATCAATGGTTCCTTTCATAGGATAGGTATAGATTTTATTGTTTTCAATATTGATAAAACGTTCTGGAGAAAAGCACACATACTCATCTTTATATTTTAATTTAAATCGTGCATCTGCCTTTTCATAAATCTCTTTTAGAGGATCATTCAATACAGTGTTAATTTTAAGATCACTCGGAGCTGAAAGATTGAGCAAATACGTATTACCACTTTTTATATTTTCAATCACCTCATCAAACTGTTGAGCATATTGTTCAAACCCAATAGTTTGCATATCGTACGACAATGGATCATTGGATATTTTACTGTTTTCATTATCCATGCAAAAACGTATATCGTCATCCAATTGAGCTAAAGATTGCACATGCCAATCTTCTAAATCAAAACTGATGCAAAAAAAACAAGGTTCTTTTTTTACACCGTATTCATTGAGTGTTTGCTGTAAGGATTTATTCTTCATCATCACTGTAAGGCAACTCTAAAGCTTGAACACTTCCTATAGCATTTCCAGCAATCCCTTTGATCGATCCGTACATGCCAATGGTATTTTCAAGAACTTTATCAATCTGTTTTTCACGTTGCTTCCAAATACGTGCCATGGAACGTTTTTCCGTATCCAGATCACTTTGCATGGTACTAAACCCTTCAACAATGGCTTCAATTTGCATGGAAAATTCCGTACTGGTCAAATATGCATACAGCAAACTCATTTTATCCGTTTTGTTTTCCTCACTTTTTTTAGCATGATTAATACGAAGAATACTTTCACGAAGCACCGTAGACAAACCTTTAAACTCATCAAAAGTACATACCCACACACCATCAATCAGACCCATGCGATCCAAATCAGCTGGCAATACTTGCGTTACCAATACACCAATATCCACACCTTTGGTACGCATATCGGCTTTAAACTTTTCAATCCACGTTTTTTGAAACTCTTTAGTACGTTTACTTTCATAATAAATTTTTCCACAGTTTTGCACCTCACGAGTATGCACCACTTGAATACAATCCGCCCCTCGTGCCCCTTTTTTGATCTCTTCAATCACATCAAAAGGATATTTGTCTTGAAGATACTCTTCAATAGCCAACTCTTGCACTTCTCCTTGAAGTTGCATACTGCCTTGTTCAGCTTTTCGTTGAGCTATTTGCAGTTGCTCTTGAAGCTGTTTGAGCTGCTCCTCCTTTTGACGTATTTTTAACTCATTTTGTTCATCAGAACTTTTTTGAATCTTTAATTTTTCCTCTTGTAATCGTTGAGTCAATGCAATCTCTGCTTCTGCTTTAAGCTTGGATTCCATCTCTTGATTTTCTCTTTTTAGTTTTTCTATTTCTGTTTTGCTTTTATTTAACTCTTGAATTTTAGAAGACTTTTCATCCAACTCTTTTTTAAGCATTAAAATTGATTCACTTTGTTCTTGCTCAATCTGTTTTTTCAAACTGTCGTGCAATTTTTCTTTCTCAATCTTAACTTGAGTTTGTGTCGCTTTTTTCAGTTCAACATCAAATTTTTCTTTTTGTTCTTTGATACTCTCTTCTTGTGCTTTTAAATCTTCAAATGCTTTTTTATACTCCTGACGTTTTTGCTCAACCTCATCTTTTAATTTTTTTTGCTTTGCAATTGTTTTTTGCTTTAGCTCATCTTCTAGTTGATGGTACAATATCGCATTAACATCAATTTGCGTGTTACAGTTTGGGCATTTTACGGTTGTGTTATTGTTCATCTTTTTCTCTTTTCTGTTTTCTATTTTCTATTTTCTGTTTTATAGTATAAATATTTTCTTCATTTAGTTTATTTTTAATATCTTGTGTTTCATATACTTCAGATAACGGTTGATTACCAAAGTTGGATAAAAAAATTTCTAGTGGTCTCATTTTTTATTTTTCCAATCCCTTGTATCTTTTTTATTTTTATGTTACAATATAATCTACACGACCTGCTAGTCAGGATGCCCCTAGTTTTCTAGGGGACTATCACATATTTAACAACTCTTTTAACTGTGTTTTTAATTTATCAAAATCTTCTGTAGATATTTTATCTAATTTATGATGTAATCTTTTTGCATCAAAGACTCGTATTTGGGTTAAGCTTGCATAATTTTCTGTATTAGTTTTTGAAATAGTAAATTTATAATGAAATATATCTTCTTTTTTTGATGTAGTAAGTGGTATTCCTAAAAAAGTACTTTGACTGAATTTTTTAAATATTAAAACAGGTCTTAAAAAGTTTGTACCTTTACCAAATG
>JAYEFX010000269.1:0-5478 GCA_034658775.1 Campylobacterota bacterium | reverse complement strand
AGCACGCAAATTTGATGCAGTGGTGATTCCTGTAGCCATCTTTAATCAAGAAACAGATAAGTATAAAGTAAAGTTTTATAAGCCTTTGGAGGCGATTAAAACCAATGATAGCAAAGAGGACATCAAGCAACTCACACAGCTTCAAGCCAATGCAATTGAAACAATAATCAAAGAGGATCCAAAACAATGGTTTTGGTGCCACAAACGCTGGAAAAGTACCCATGCCAACATCTACAAATAAAAAACTTTTAATAATAAGTGATGCTAAACCTGGACATGTTAATCAGTCTATAGCCTTTGCCAAGCTTATGGGGTATGAGTATAGGATTTTAGAAGTTGGATTTAAGCAGCGTTGGTTTAAGACTCTTGGCTATGTATTATCTAAGTTTAAGATTTTTAATTTAAATTTATTTAACTATGAAAAATGCATGATCAATGATCTGACCTCTTATGAATTTGTGATTGGTGCTGGTTCATCAACCTATTATTTTGTGCAATGCATAGCCAGTAGATACACTATGAAGTCGCTTGTTATGATGTTGCCTCAAGGGTTTGATTACGCTGGATTTGATTACATCATCGCTCAAGAGCATGATAATCCTCCTTTGAAAGATAATATCATTCGTATACCTGTAAATTTATCTGTCAATGAGCCTAAAGGCTATCTTCAAAAATCAAGGAAAAAATCTCTTGGAATTGTTCTTGGTGGTAATAATGCAGTATTTACAATGGATGTAAAAACCATCAAAGACACTTTGGATACTATTTTTGCACAATACCCCAATCATGAAAAATATATAACCACATCACGAAGAACGCCAAAAGCGATTGAAGAGTTACTCTTGAAATATTCGTTTGAGTACATTTTAGTGTATTCAAAACAGCCTGAAATCAATCCTATACCGGATTTTATAGATATCTGCGATGAACTGTTTATCAGCATTGATTCTACATCAATGCTTAGTGAAGCACGAGCCAATAGTGAAGCGAATATTCATGTAATAGATTTAAAAGCAAAAAGATTCAATACTAAGTTTCATAAGATTGCTCAGATTATACAAAATATTGATCGTAAGATTGATTTTTCTGAATATTTAAAACAAATTAAACTCTAGGGTAAAATTAGATATACTAATGACTATAATAGAATCATTATAGGAAAATATTTGAGCATTAAAATTGTACAATTTTTACCAGAACTCAACGAAGGTGGAGTTGAACGTGGTGTCGTTGAACTTAATCGTGAGTTGATTTTAAAAGGTTATGACAGTGTTGTCATAAGTGATGGTGGAAAATTAGTCAGCCAGATTGAACTCGATGGTGGAGTGCATATCGCATTTGATGTGTGCAGTAAAAATATTTTTACATTTATCTCTCGTGTTTTGGCATTGAAAAAAGTATTGGAACAAATGCAACCCGATGTATTGCATGTGCGAAGTAGGGTGCCTGCATGGATTGTGTATTTTGCCAATAAAAGTTTAGGCATCCCAGTAGTCAGTACTGTGCATGGATTTAACAGTGTTGGTTTTTACAGTAAGATTATGACTAAATGCGATGAAGTGATTTGTGTGAGTGGCGCAATCAAAGAATACGTACAAAAGCATTATGCAGTAGACGAGAAAAAGCTTAGCATCATCCCTCGTGGAATTGACTTAGAAGTTTTTCATCAACAAAGTTTTGATGAACAGTTTCAAAACGAATTTAGAAAAAAATTTGACCTGTTTGATAAGTTTATCATAAGCAATGTGGGACGCATCACGCAACTTAAAGATTATGAGACATTTATAGCTTCAATATCTAAAGTTAAAGAGACCATGCCCAATGTTGTCGGATTGATAGTTGGGGGCATTCGTGAAGATAAAAATGATTACTTCAATGGGTTGGAACATATGGTAAAGATGTTAAAGCTCGAAAAGAATATTATTTTTACACGAAGTCAAAAAAATATTGAAAACATCTATATGTTGAGTGATGTAGTGGTGAGTTCTTCTAGAAAGCCAGAAAGTTTTGGGCGCGCTGTAGCTGAAGCGATAGCTTTGGGTACACCAGTAGTAGCGACCAATCATGGTGGGGTAAAAGATATCATTGAAGAAGAGGTGACTGGGTATTTTTTTCAAATGGGTGATGTCAATGAATTGGCACAAAATATCTTAAAAGCCAGCACGTTGAAGTTTGACGGGTATGCTAAGATAGAACCAAGATTTTCACTCGATCAGATGGTGGATAAAACCATCAATGTATATAAAAAAGTATTAGGAAAAAATAGATGAGAATAGTTCATTGTGCACCGTTTAATACGTTTACCAAGACTGGTGGAGCGTTGTATTCAAACCCTATCAAACTCTCTTTGGGTTTTTCTCAAAATGGTCATTTTGTCCATAATTTTGATTATCGTGATACGGCACGATATTTTTCTGTGTTTAAAAACAAGAAAAATGGGTCCAAAAAGATGAATCAATATTTGCTGCAGGTGATTGATGACTTGGCTCCGGATATCGTACTTTTTGGGCATGCTGAGATGATTGAATACTCTACGTACGAATACATTAAAAATAAAAAAATAAAAATGGTTTTTTGGTACAATGATTTGCCATTACCAGCAGATATGCAAGACAAAGCACACTATTTTGATTTGATCTTAAGTACGGCTGCGGGTATGATGATGGATGATTTGCATGCATTTCATGAAAAAAGTTTTTTTATGCCCAATTTAGTGGATAAAAGTATTGAAAAGTATCGATCGTTTGAAAACCAAACGTTTCAAAGTGATATCTTATTTACGGGTCGTTACGATGATGAGAGAGCTCAATTAATCGATTTTATCAAAGACAATATTCAAACGACACTGCCAAAACGTTTTATTGGGCTTGATAAATCTTCTGTAGTGATTGGTGATGCTTATTTGCAAGCCATAGCCAATACTAAAATAGCTCTAAGTCACAATCGAAAATTTAGTACACAGTATAAGTGGTTTACATCAGATAGATTGATGCACATACTTGGAAATGGAACGATGTGTTTTAGTACACCCATGCTAAACAATGAAGATTTTTTTGAAGATAAGTTGGAAATTTATCATGATTTGGATGAACTCAAAGCTAAAACTCAGATCTATTTAGATGATGATGCAAAAAGAATTACAAACTCTACTTGGCTGCACAAGCGAACTCATGAACTGTTTAATTCAAAACGTGTTTCACAATACATTGTAGATCTTTTAGATGAAGACCATAAACAACTAAAACAATATGAGTGGTTCAATGATTAAGTATATCTCTAGGCACGATAAAGATTATTCTCGATACAACATCATCAAGAGTTTACTTAAGGATGTTCAATGTAAAAATGATGTGTATTTATTATTGCCTTTTTCAAAAAATCAATTTTTCAAAAATATTTTTAAAAGAGATAGACTGATTAATGATTTTTTTATATCAAATTACGACACTTATGTGTACGATCGACAAAAGATATCTAAACGTAATCCACGAGCATGGTGGAAGTATTTTCAAGATTGGGTGAACTTTAGATATTCAAAATACCTTATGAGCGATACTCAAGCGCATTTTGATTATTGGGAGAGTTTGTTTGGAAAGTTTAGGGGTGAACATTTTGTATTGCCCGTTTTAGCGGATAAAGAGATCTATTTTCCCAATGAAAAACCTCTTGAACATAAAACAGTAGAGGTGTTGTTTTATGGTTCATTTATACCCTTGCATGGTATTGATGTGATTTTAAAAGCATTTAAAATTTTAGAAGATAAACAGATCAATTTTAAAGCTAAAATTATTGGAAATGGGCAAATGTACACGCAGATGAAAGATCTGTACACTAGTTTAGGGCTTAAACAAGTACAAATGGATGGAAAACTTCTTGAAGAGATAAAGCTTGCCAATGAGATACGAAAAACCGATATTGTTTTAGGCGTATTTGGTAAAAGTAAAAAAGCCGCTTCAGTGGTACCCAATAAAGTGTATCAAGCTTTAGCATGTCAAAAAGCATTGATAACAATGCAAAGTGATGCAATTGATGAGTTTTTTCATCGTGAAGATTTGATCCAATGCGATAATACTCCTGAGGAGTTGGCCAATATGTTGGAATTGCTTATTGTTCGTAAAGAGGCTAGGGATAGATTGGCTGAACATGGACATCAGCATTTTTTACGATTGTACGATAAAACTCAAGAAAATATAAAACAATTTGTTTATACTATAGGAAAAAATTAATATGAATATTTTAGTAATACGTTTCAGTGCCTTAGGTGATTTAGTGACATTAGAACCAATGTTTCGTGCTATTCGATACTTTTACCCTAATGCAAAAATTGATTTTATCACAAGTGGCTTAGGTAAAGGACTTTTTTGTGATACAAATTACTTTGATGAGTATATTGTGCATAAGAGTTTTATTAGCAGTGTCCAATCTCTTCGATCTAAACATTATGACCTTGTATTTAATCTTCATTGCAACAGTTTGTCTCATTTGTTGATTTTATTGTGTTCAAAGACAAAAGTGATAAATTCTGCTGCAACTCTTTGGCAAAAGCTAAGAGGTAAAAAAGTACCCGTTAAACCTATTATAGAAACTTTATTAAAAACAACAATTGATAAGCAAAAAATTGAAAAGTATTTTAATGATGACAATGCTCAAATTGTTACTTTACCAGTTCACAATGCGATAAAGGTGAACAGTACTAATCAAAAGATTGTTGCGTTGTCCACGGGAAGCAGTAATCCATGGCCAAGTAAACAATGGGGAGTAAACAAATATGCTGATTTGATTCAAAAGTTATTGGATGATGATGTGTGTGTTGTTTTAATTGGTACGGATTTGGAAATAGAAGATGAAACAATTTTAAGAGAAAGATTTCCAATGATTCAAAGTTTTGTAGCCAAAACAAACTTGACCCAGCTAAAAGATATTTTATCTCAAGCGGATATGTACATAGGAAACGATAGTGGACCTTCACATATAGCTGCTGCTGTACAAACCAACACAGTAACAATTTTTGGACCAACATCAACGGTGCATTGTGTCAAATATGCACCGTATCATGGAAAGCATGTCTGTATCAAACCCAGTGAAAAGATTGCTTGTCACCCTTGCTATAAAGGTGTTTGTCCAACAAAACTAGAATGCATGGAAGATATAAAAGTTGATTATGTATACATGAGTGTCAAAGAGCTAATTGATGCATAAAATTGATTATTTAAAAAAATACAACTTGTTTAATACTGTTTTGGCTTTATGGATTGTATTTTTACCTTTAAAAAGTGCTATCTATCAAGCTACAACAGTATTGATGATTTTTATGTTTATCTATCATGTTCGTGCATTTAAAAATATAGAAAGAGTTACGTCTTTATTAAAACAGTATAAAGATATTTTATTGGCATTTATGTTGATCGTATTTAGTATGATTCTTTCTAGTGTCTTAGGGGTAAATTTAGCGGATAGTTTATCCCAAACCATGAAATT
>JAYEFX010000268.1:0-5523 GCA_034658775.1 Campylobacterota bacterium | reverse complement strand
CGCAAACTTTTCACAAAAGTTTGCGAGTAAGAAATGCCCACCGGGTGGGGCTTTGCTTATTCCTCCACCCGAAGGCGCAGCAGAAAGGGGTCACAGTTTTTGATCAAACTTTTGTGAAAAGTTTGCGAGTAATGATAATTGGGATAAAAGCATGGCAATTAATCTGACCTCTCATCAAAAGCTAATCAAATACACTGCACCATTTTTAAAGTTGGGAATTGATCCATCTATTGTCATGGTGGCATCTAAAAACTTTCCAGCTCCTGGAAAAGGAGCAGCTGCGTATTCTGTGGCAAAAGCAGGACAAACGCAACTGGCTCGAATTGCAGCACTTGAACTGGGTGAGTATGGGGTGCGAGTGAACACTTTGCATCCTCATGCGGTATTTGATACGGCTATTTGGACTCCCGAAGTGTTGGAAAATAGAGCCAAAGCATATAATATGAGCGTAAAAGAATATAAAACAAATAATGTACTCAAAACGGAGATTAAATCAGATAACGTAGCCCAACTGGTATGTGCAATGGCTGGAGAGGCATTTGCAAAAACAACAGGATCTCAAGTAGCTATTGATGGAGGAAGCGATCGAATCATCTAATGTAAACTTTAATGTTGATAATTTTTCTTTAGTGCTTTCTGGCGGTGGAGCTTTGGGTATCGCTCATTTAGGGGTAATTTATGATTTACAAAAAAATGATATTAGCCCTAGTGAAATAATTGGTACAAGCATGGGTGGAATTATTGGTGCGTGTTTGGCTATTGGTTTAAAGTATGATGAAATGTATGCTTTATTTGAAAAGTTTTCCAGTTTTCTGAGTTGGATTAAACTCTCTATGGGTGGAAATGCCATCATCAAAAGTGATAAGATCGATGAGATTTTTGTGGAAATTTTTCAAGATAAAAAAATGAACGATACGTTAATCCCATTAAAACTTATTGCAACCAATTTATTAAGCAGTGAGATAAAAGTTTTTGATAAGCATGATGATGTTTTGATCAAAGATGCACTTCTGGCTACCATGGCAATTCCTGGTGTGTTTGAAGAGAAAGTAATTGATGGTGAAACCTATTGTGATGGGTTTATTTGTGCTAATTTGGGAATAGAGCAAGCCAGCAGAAATGATCTACTGGCCATTGATGTATTGGGAAAAAATTCTTTTTCATCTGTGATGCCAGACAATACTTTTAAAACCCAAAATGTGATGCAGATGTTTGAAAAATCTTTGCGTCTACTTATTTATAATCAAACAAAAGTTGTCTTAAGCAACAGTGCAAAAA
Organism: Campylobacterota bacterium; assembly: GCA_034658775.1. Taxonomy (GTDB): domain Bacteria; phylum Campylobacterota; class Campylobacteria; order Campylobacterales; family Arcobacteraceae; genus JAYEFX01. The sequence goes on along the minus strand of JAYEFX010000268.1, from coordinate 4,245 downwards.
ACATCTGTTTAATTGAGCCCAAAACGATAGAATTTCAAACATTTCATTTTCATAAATTTAAGCAAATTGCTCAACTTGGAAAGAATTTACTCCCTTTTGGATATACTCACGCATAACAGTAGATCAAATAATCAATAAAGAGTATTCAATGAACGAACAAATGAACGAAAAAATTTCCCTAGGTGAAATGAACAATTTAATAATAAGACGTGATACAGATCATGGATTCTTTCTGGAATCTGCTGATGAAGAAGAGGTATTGTTGCCCAATGCCTTTATAACGGATGATATGAATATTGATGATATTATCAATGTGTTTATCTATACAGACAGTGAAGATCGTTTGATTGCAACAACTCAAAAACCACTTGCACTTAAAAATGAATTTGCTTTTGTCAAAGTTGTTGATGTGGTTCGTTTTGGTGCTTTTGTTGATATTGGACTGCAAAAAGATCTGTTGGTACCAAGAAATAAACAAAAAACTCCTTTTGAAGTGGGAGAACATCGTATTGTTCGAATCGTTGAAGATGAGGAATCTGGACGGTTGATGGGGATAGAAAAAATCACCTCTTTTCTAAGTAAAGAAACCGCACATTTTAAACAAAATGATGATGTGACTATTTTAGTTATGGCAAAAACACCATTGGGTTTTAAAGTAATTGTAAATAATAGTTTTGAAGGATTAGTGTACGCCAATGAAATTTTTGGAAAACTTTATGTAGGTACGACTGCTCAAGCGTACATCAAAGCAGTACGAGAAGACGGTAAACTTGACATCTCCTTGCAACCTATTGGAGCGGACAAAAAACTTGATGTGGCGTGTACTACTATCTTTAGTATTCTTAAAAAGAATGCAGGAGTTTTACCCTACAACTATAAAAGTGATGCGAGTGTGATTCAAAAGATTTTTGGACTGTCTAAAAAAAACTATAAAAAAGCATTAACTACTTTGCAAAATGAGAAAAAAATAGAACTCACTGATGATGGTATGAAATTAACCCGATCATAAATGTTAAAAGTGTATTTTTCAGGAGAGACTAAGTAGAAGGTAAAAATGTTATGCTAAAATGAGATATTACATTGACTAGGAAAATATTATGACAATAACTAAAAGAGTAACGTTTATAGCAAAAGATGGTGCAAGTGATATTGCAAAAATGAAAGAACTGTTAAGCGCAATGGTAGCGCCATCAAAAGCAGAGGAGGGTTGTCTTTTGTACGATATCTATCAATATGAAAATGATCCACGTAAGTTTATGGCAGTTGAAACGTGGGCAGATGAGAAATCACTTGATGGTCATAAGGCTTCAGAACATTATGCTGTGTATAAATCAAGTTATGAGCCGTATTGCCAGAGTAAATATTCAGATGAACTTATAATTTTATAAGAGCGTGCATTGAAAAATTTATGGTGTGAAGAGGAGTTTAAATCTTTTTCTTCAGATTTAGACTTGCGAGTATATACTTATGAAGCTATTTTACATGCTATTATACCTTTTAAATATGTGGATCATACTCGTGCAAATGCAGTTGTAACCTTATCCAACAATGTAAATGGGATGGAACATATTCAAAATGTATTTCAAGACCATTTGATTGTTCCGTACATTATGCCTGGTTTTAATTTGGCAAAACTGATTTATGAGATGAGTAAAGAGTTGGATTGGGAAAATTGTCCTGGAATTATTTTACTGAATCATGGAATTTTTACTTTTGATAATGATGCAAAAAAATCGTATGATAAGATGATAGAAGCCGTAAGTAAGGCAGAAGAATATTTACAACAACATGCCAATGTAATCGTAGAAAAATATATGCCAAGAGCAATGCTTGATACCTACAGTTTGCAAAATATTATAAATGAAGCTAAAGGTTACGATGTTTTTATGAAAATCAATCAGTCCCCTTTAGCATTGCATTATGCCTCTCAAAGAGGAGTGGCTAAACTTGCTACTCGTGGAGTGTTAACTCCTGAACATATTATTCGCACTAAAAGAGTGCCTATGGTTTTAGAAGATGCTTACATACAAAAAGCGATTGATAAATACAAAGAGCAATATTTAGAATATTTTAATGAATTTTCCAGTGATGAGATATGTTTAAACCCTTCACCCAATTGGGTAGTGGTTAAAAACTTTGGAATTGTAACGTTTGGAAAAGATGAGAAAGAGGCAAATATTATCAATGATATTGTAGAACATACGATGAAGGCTGTATTAGCAGGTGATCTGCTGGGTGGTTATGAGAGTATAGGTTTAAAAGAGAGTTTTGAGATGGAATATTGGGAACTGGAACAAGCGAAGTTGAAAAAATGATGCAATACTTAATGGCAATTGACGCAGGAACAGGAAGTGTTCGAGCTGTAATTTTTGATACTTTAGGCAAGCAAATAAGTGTGGCACAAAAAGAGTGGGTACATTTAGAGGAATGCAATGTGCCTAACAGTATGAATTTTGATTTTAACACCAATTGGGATTTAACCGTTCAATGTATTCAAGAGGTTTTGAAAAATTCTAAACTAAGTGGTGAGGATATCGTATCTTTAAGTGCGACAAGTATGCGTGAGGGGATTGTTTTATACGATCAGTACGGAGATGAACTTTGGGCGGTGGCCAACGTAGATGCACGTGCAAGCGATGAGGTAAAATATCTAAAAGAGAACTTTGAAGGGATTGAAGAGGAGTTTTATGAAAAATCAGGACAAACATTTGCACTAGGAGCACTTCCTCGAATTTTGTGGCTTAAAAACAATCAACCCGAACGGTATGAAAAGGTGGCATCAATCTCTATGATTGGGGATTGGATTTTAGCCAAACTTTGTGGTGTGATTGCAACAGAACCAAGCAATGCAGGAACCACTGGAGTTTTTTGTTTGCAAAAAAGACAGTGGGCTTCATCAATGGCACAAAAACTAAACATCAAAGATACGATGTTCCCTGCATGTTTTGAAACAGGTACGCCAATAGGTGAAGTTACAGCCGATGTGGCGAATCTTACAGGTTTATCAAGCAAAACTAAAGTAGTGATGGGTGGTGGTGATGTTCAATTAGGAAGTGCTGGACTAGGAGTCGTCAAAGCCAATCAGGTGGCTATCTTAGGTGGATCATTTTGGCAACAAATTGTGAACATCAAAAATGATGTAAAACCACCTAAAGATATGGGAATACGTGTAAATCCCCATGTTATAGATGGATTAAATCAAGCTGAAGGGATCACCTTTTTCTCTGGATTAGTGATGCGGTGGTTTCGTGATGCTTTTTGTGATTTGGAGAAACTGCAAGCACAACAGCAAGGTGTTGATGTGTATGCACTTATGGAAGAAAAAGCCAAAGAGGTACCCGTGGGTTCCCATGGAATTTTACCCATTTTTTCAGACAGCATGAAATATTCAAAATGGTATCATGCCAGTCCTAGCTTTTTAAATTTGTCCATTGATCCAAGTGTCTGTAATAAAGCATCGATGTTTCGAAGTTTACAAGAAAATGCATGCATTGTTTCAAGTATTAATTTGGATAAAATAAAGGCATTTTCTGGTGTTGAAGCAGATACGATAGTTTTTGCAGGAGGAGCAAGTAAAGGCTCTTTGTGGTGCCAGATCTTAGCCGATGTAACAGGATGCACGATAAAAATTCCAAAAGTTACAGAAGCTACTGCTTTGGGAGCAGCTATGGCTGCAGGTGTGGGGGCAGATATCTACACTTCACTTGAAGATGCAGCAGAAAAACTTGTCGTATGGGATAAAACCTATACACCAAATAATCAAAATACAAAAATATACGATACGATAAAACTGCAATGGCAAGAAGCCTACACTGCACAGCTCAAACTTGTGGATTCCAATATCACAACGTCGATGTGGAAAGCCCCTGGGCTTTGATTGATAATATTAAAATAAGGTATAATTAACATGACAAAAACTCCTACTATTTTAGAACAGTTTCGTTCTTTTTATGCGCAAAATTCTTTTAACGATTTAGAACATGCCGTGGATTACTTTATGGTTTTTGGTGGTCTTAATGAGCCTATAGATATTGAGGTGGATCTGTTTGATCTAATTGAGGAACATATCTTAGATGAGTATACTCATTTGAACAATAAGATAGCAAATATTACCAATCGAGATGGATTTAACAATGCATTATTATCCGGAATTGCTACAGGAGATGGTCGATTTCATTCGGTGTATAAAAAAGCACGAACCACACAAAATGAAGCAGAAGAGGTACTTGAAGAGCTATGCGATAA
>JAYEFX010000267.1:0-5528 GCA_034658775.1 Campylobacterota bacterium | reverse complement strand
ACCATGCCATCAAGCATCATAGGGATACTGTTTCTTTGGGCAATCACCTCATGATAAAATTTTTCAATCTGTTCTAGTGTATCGCATTTTGTACGCAGTGGTGGGGTTAAAAAACCAAGATTATATACAAAATCCATCACTTGGGAAGCATTTTGCATATCCAAAGAATTTTCCCCCACTCCCCAAGGATAGAAAAATAGTTTTCGTTTAGCTGTAATGGTAGGGTCAAGTTGTCGTAAACTTCCCGCTGCTGCATTTCGTGGATTGGCAAAAGGTGCTTCGTTATTTGCAAATCGAGTTTGATTTATCAGTTCAAAATCATCTTTTTTGATGACAATCTCCCCTCGTATCTCTATCAATCCTATATAGTCAATTTGCAGTGGAATAGAGTGGATGGTTTTAACATTGTTGATCACCTCTTCACCGACACTTCCATCTCCTCTTGTGATGGCTTGCTTTAAGACACCATTTTCATAAATAAGATTTAAACTCGCACCATCAAATTTGGGTTCACACACAAAGCTTAGATTCTCTTCGATTTTTTTTGCACGATTGATCCAATCCTCTAACTCTTGAGTATTAAACACATCTTCTTGTGACCACATTGGACTAAGATGTGACGCTTTTTCAAATCCATCTCGTATCATGCCACCAACTCTTTTGGTTGGAGAGTTGGGATGGGTGTGTTGTGGGTTACTTTGTTCGTAGGACAGTACTTCACGGTTGAGAAGATCATACTCTTCATCACTTGCAAGTGGGTTGTCTTGGACATAATAGGCTTTTGCCCAACTAATAAGTGTTGTTATTTTAGTTGTATAATCGTTATGTGTCATTAATCTTCTTTTATGGGTGTATTTATTTTTGTTTTGCCGTTGTTGTACTTAGCCAATCAAATAGATCCCCAAGTAAAAGGTTCAGTGCTTTATTGTAGGACTTAACAGCTTCATAGGCATTGGTATGATTATTTTTTACTGCATAATTAAATGTTTTAGAAGCGATATTTTTATTGTATTTGTCTAATATATAAAATTTAATGCTTAATACACTTTTACTTTGTTCTGCCTCAATGATTTGTACCATTGTTAGAAGTTCTGCTTGAAGTATGTAGTCGTATTTTCCATTTACCATTGAGGTACTGGTGCTTCTGTACAGTTTTGCTTGATCGAGTTTGAGTGCGATCTGTTTTTCAATCATCTTTGTAGGGTAATCACTCCACTTATTGAGCGCATAAGGATGTATGGTAAACGCTTTTTCGCTGTAGTATATGTAGGTATTATTAAAAAGTTTTGAGGTGCTGGGTTCTAATATCTTGATATCAAAAGCTTGTGTTTTTATGTTTGAATTGTAATTGTTGGTAATTTCCAGTGTATATTTTTGTGTTGATGGCAATGTTTTACTTGTACATCCACTAAACAATAGCAATGTTGCTAAAATTGTAAGCAGTTTTATTGTGTTTTTCATTTTGTATTTTCTCCTGGACCAAATTTGGTTTGAGTATTTTTAAACAGTAAATTACTTGGATTTTCTTCAATATGTTCTAAGGTGTTTTCAAGTGCTTGCATCGCACGTTCAAATTCCATAAACACCGTGTCCATTTTTTTCATGGTATTGCTGGTCATCCCTTTGAGGTCAAGTTTTCCTTCATTGATCTGTGCTTCAAATTTATTAAACGCAATTTGGGTTTGAACAGCGGCAGTTTGAACAACATGCAGTGTTTTTTTAAGATCTTTATTCATCAGTTCATCTAAATTTTGAGTACCAAGGCTTACATTTTTGCTTGTTTGTTCCACGTTGGATAAAATATTGGTTATTAGAGTAGCATTTTTAGCATTGGCAATAAGGGAAACTTTAGCCATAAGTCGATCAAAATTGTGTAATGTTCGCTTAAGATCGCTTGATGTTCCATCAAGGTTGGATAAAATATTTTCAATTGATTTTAAATTTTTTTCATTAAACAAGACCGTGAGTTGATTAAGTACTTGATTGGCTGTAGTTGCCATGTTTTGTGCAGAGTTTCCAAGCTTATCAAACATGGTTCGACCGTACTGAATCACCAGTTCACCATTTTCATTAGCTTCTAATCTTTTGGATATTTTTAGACCATTGAGAAGTTCAATGTATTTTAGTCCAGTGATCCCTTGAAGTGCAACGGTGGCAAGTGTATCTATTTTGATTGGAGTGTCTTTTTTTATTTCAAGTTTAATTTTAATCTCTTCAGAGTTATGTGGGTTGATCTGAATGGTTTTGACTACACCTACTTCTAGACCTTTGAATTTTACTGGAGATTGGATATTTAGACCTGAAACCGATTCTGAGGTGTACACGGTGTAATAATCAAATTGCTTTTGTTGTTGACCGTATTTTCCCATCCAGAAAATAAAACTGACTAAACTGGCCGTAAGTAGTGCGACAAAAAGACCTACTAAGGTATAGCTTACTTTTGATTCCATTCTCTCTCCTGCATCTTTATAATTTTAGAAAATCTTGTATAAATGGATGCTGAAGCGCTTTTGCATCTTCATACGATCCTTCAAGAAGTATTTTTTTATCATGGATGATGATAAATCTGTCTAAGGCATTTTTAATGGTTGCCAAATCATGCGTCACCATAATCACGGTTATATCCAACATATCGCGTAATTGTACAATAAGTTCATCAAAACTTTGCGCACTTGCAGGATCCAATCCGCTTGTTGGCTCATCCAAAAAAAGTAATTTCGGATCAATAGCAAGTGCACGAGCGAGTCCCACACGTTTTTTCATACCACCACTAAGTTGTGCTGGATAAAGCATGGCAACACTGGCGTCTAAACCTACCATGTTTATTTTAGCGTAGGCTATATTTTTGATGATATCATCTGGAAGATTGGTGTACTCTTTTAGTGGAACACTGATATTTTCTAAAACACTTAAGGAGGAAAACAATGCGCCAAATTGAAACAATACACCCCAATTTTGTTTAAGTTTATCAATTTGAGCAATACTTAAATGGGCAATATCATGATCAAGTATTTGAATACTTCCACTTTGTATGGCTTCAAGTAGAATCATCTCACGCATGATGGTAGATTTTCCCGATCCAGAACCACCTAAAAGTCCAAAAATCTCCCCCTTTTTAATACTAAAGGAGATATTGTCATGAACAATATTTTTCCCAAAAGTGGTGGAGACGTTTTGTATATCAATAACCGTTTGCATCTAAAGGCCAATCTCTGTAAGTAAAACAGATATAAGTGCGTTAATAGCAATCACCCAAAAAATAGCATTTACCACACTAATGGTGGTAAATCTTCCAATACTAGCCGTACTTCCACTAACCTGAAATCCACGATAACAGCCAATCAGGGCAATAATCAATCCAAATACAGGTGCTTTGGCAATACCAATGATAAAATGTTTAATATCAACCTCTAGGTACATTCTATGTATAAACTCAGCATAAGAGATGTCAAGTTGATAGTGTGCTACAACCATACCACCAGCCAATCCCAAAAAGTCTGCTACAAAAACCAATAAAGGCATAGCAATCATCAAACCAATAATTCTAGGCATCACTAAAAATATAGAGGGTTCAAAGCCCATGGTGCGCATTGCATCAATCTCCTCAGTAATTTTCATGGTGCCTATTTGTGCCGTAAAAGCTGAAGCACTTCGTCCTGCAATAACAATAGCCGTAATCATAGGAGCCAACTCACGAAATAAGGACATCGATATCATCTCCACAATAAAAATGTTTGCACCAAATTTTTGCAGTTGTTCTGCACCTTGATACGCTAAAACCAGTCCCACTAAAAATACGGTTAGTCCAATAATGCCTAAAGCATTGACGCCCGTGGCTTGAACCTGTTGAACAATCGCTTTATATCGAATTTTTGCAGGGTGAAGCACAGCGTATAAAAAGAAAAAAGTGGTATGACCTAAAAAGTTTAAAAAGTTTAATGAACTTTTTAAAAGAACGATCGTTTGTTTTCCCATACGATAAAAAATATTAGCATTAGACACTAAGGGTATATTTTGTTCATGAACTTTATCGTGATAAAATTCATACAGTTTTTGAACTTTGTCTGAAATGTTTTCTACAGATATGGTGCATTGTTGATTTTTGAGTTGTGCGATGGTGTGATGTACAAAGATCATTCCTGCAGAATCAATATCTTCAAGTTTGGCAAAATCAAGACTTAGATGTTTGTTTTTGATCTTATGTGTAAACTGAGTGGTTTTAGTTGATATCTCATGAAGGTGATTTTTATCCCACAAGCCAATGAGTTCAATAGTTATATTCTCATTATTATGCTGCAGTGGGTGAAAATCAATCATGTGTTAGTGTACGCGCACCGAGTCTACAATATCTTGTACAATTGCATAAACTTTGATAACGGAAGATATCTCCACCTCTTCTCTACATGAGTGGGGGAAATAGATATTGGGTCCAATAGAGGTTATGTGCATGTTTGGATATTTGTCTTTGAATATGGCACACTCCAAACCTGCGTGAATGGCCTCAAGAGATGCTTCTGGGATATGGCGCTTATAGATATCCAATACCTGTGCTGTAAAATCATTGTGCACAGGTTTCCAAGCAGGATATTTCCCATCGGTTTTAGTTGTAAAACCGCAGAGTTTAAGAAAAGCAAGTGTTTCGATTTTGAGGTTATGCAACTCTTCATTGTCCATTGATCGAGCACTAAGACTTAGCTTTAGTCCATCAATGGTGGTTTGAATGATGGCTAGGTTAATGGAGTTTAACACAACTCCAAGTTCTTTATCGTATCCTCGAACCCCTTGTGAAAAACTGTATATAAATTCAATAACCCCTTTTGGTAAAAGAGATAAGTGCTCACAAGAAGTGTCAATCTTTTCAATTTTCATGTTTGTGTGGGTACTTTGAGGTGCAGTAGAACAAGCTACAATTGCAGTACATGACTTAGGAATGGAGTTAATGCGTTCTCCGCCGTTGATGTCCAACAGTTGTGCGTTGGATTCATACACACACTTAGAGATAAGTTTAATAGCATTGGGAATATTCTTATCAATATCCACGCCACTGTGACCACCATCAAGATTGTCAATGCTTAGGGTATAAAGATCTTGATTGGTACTATTAGGAACGGTTTGTTTCCCTTTAATAGTGGCAAAAATATCAATCCCACCTGCACAACCAATACAGATCTCACCTTGGGCTTCACTGTCAAGATTAAGCATGTAGGTAGATTGAAGTTTAAACTCTATGTCATTAGCACCAATAAGTCCAATCTCTTCATCACTTGTAAATAAAAATTCACAATCTTTTTGTTCCATCATCAGCGCCATCATCATGGCACACCCCATGCCATTGTCCGCACCTAAGGTAGAATCTTTAGCTTTGAGGTAACCCTCTTGTTCGATGATTTGGGGAATCTTGCCCTCTTCTAAACACACAATATCATAATGCGATTGCAAACATAGTGTACTTTGAGAGTTGGCTTTGACGCATAAAATATTATGCACTTTATCTGTTTTGCACACATAACCATGCGTTTGAGAAAATT
>JAYEFX010000266.1:0-5556 GCA_034658775.1 Campylobacterota bacterium | reverse complement strand
AAACTTGATCTGGATATTGATCTTAAGACAAAAAAAGCAACAGGATTGGCTTCAAATATCAACTATTCTTTACACAATAAAGAGTATAAGTTTATTGACCTAAAAGGGATATCTTCACCTATAAAGGTTGATTTTAGCAAAGGATTGGATGTTTTTATAGAGAAATTAAAGCTTACTCTCAATGATGATAGTAAAGTATTTAAAGTTAATATAAATGATATTGCTACAATATATCCTCATTCACAATTTTTACAGCACTATAATTTAAATAAAGGAGATATAGATTTGAAAGTTTTTTCAAAAGATAAAATTACTTTTGATGCACAGCTTCAAGATTTAGATCTACCTTTAATTAAAAAATCGAAAAAAATCGAATCTTTGATATTAAAAGGATCGATTATTGCTGCGGATATTAAAATCAAATCCAAAGATACTTTGCTTCAGTATTCGAACAACCCAAATCAATTAATTTTAAAAGATATTGATGTGATACACAATATTAAAGAAAATACAAAAGGCATGAACTTTAAAACAATGAATATAAAAGGGGAAAACTCCAATATATTAATTGATGATCAATATAGATTACTAAGCCACAATTATGAGATAAATTTTACTAACAATACCTTACAAGAGTTTAGAAGCACCTACGATGGTACCAATCTTTTATATCAAGCTACACAAAAAGGAAAACTGATCACCCTTAAAAATGTTACACCAAGATTTTTTAAATCCTTAATCAATAAAGAGTTTTTTAAATCAGGAACATTTGATCTCAATGGATACGCCAATAAAGAGATATATACGGGGAAAATAAAGCTGTCCAATACACTAATAGAGCCAAAAGCAAAACCAAAAGCGATTGTGACGAGTAAAGATGAACAGCAAAGTGCATCAATGGATAATTATTTTATAAAAACAGGAGATATCGCCTATGTTTATGATGTTAAAAAACAACTTTTAAACATGCATGATGTGAAAACAAAAGGGAAAGGTCTTGATTTGGATGGGGCATTAGAATTAAATTTTGTAAACGACAGTATTGCTGGAACTTTTGATGCAAGCTTTCTAAAAGGAGCCAGCACGCTTATAGGAAAAATTCCTTTGTTGAATTATATTTTATTAGGAGATGAACAAAAATTTTCTGTAAAAGCAAAAGTTGAGGGAACATTTGAGGATATAAAAATATCCACAAATACTGCAAGCAGTACAGTAAAAGCACCATTTTCTATTTTAGAACGTATTATCACTTTGCCTATTAAAGCTGTAAAAACTATAAATGATGAAATAAGCAAAGAAGAAGAATAGTTTATTCGTTTCTTAATACATCCAAAACATCAATTTTAGTGGCTTTTCGTGCGGGATAGAAAGAGGATAAAAATACAATTACTACCGCACCAATTATTACGGAGATAAAATCGATCGTACTTAGTTCAAGAGGTAACTTAGATGTTCCATATACATCTGCGGGCAATGAGATGATGTTGAAATTATCGAGTAAAAAAATTCCACCAAACCCAAGGGCAATACCTAAAATAATGCCTCCAATACCTAGGATATTTCCAAGTCGCAAAAAGATACTTTGCACCTCTTTTTTTGAAGCACCCATAGATAAGAGTAGGGCGATCTCTTTACGTCTGCTCATGACGGTCATGAGTAAAGATGAGATGATGTTCAGTGATGCAACTAAGATAATCAACATCAAAACAATAAAAAGTGCTTTTTTCTCCATCTGCATGGCAGCGAAAAAATTTCCATTTTGTTCCCACCATCCTACAATACCGACTTCAAACTCTGGTAAAACTGCTTGAATGGTTTTGATATCTTCAAAAGGGGTGGTGGTGTAAATATGGATACCATCATAAATATTTTTTGGACGTTTAAGAATGGTTTGAAGTGCCTCAATACTTGTGTACATGTATGCTTTATCGTAAGCATTAAGTCCTGATTGAAAATCACCTTTTAGAGTGAAGCGTTTCATTTTAGGCATCATGGAAAAGCCACTTGGATTAATTGAGGTAAAATAGACAGTGGCTTTTTGGCTGGGTGTTAAAAAAAGCTCATCTTTGATCCCTGCACCTACAATAATATCGTATTTGTTAAATTTGCTCTGCGGTAATGCTTTTTTATAGATGGAGTTGATTGCGGCTTCTTTTTGTGGGTTGACACCAAATATAATCCCTCCGCTCATGTGGTCCCCATTTTGAATAATGGCTTGAGAAGAGATGTACGGTGAAAATTTCATGCTTGGAAATTGATTTTCAAGTTTGGTTAAAAGATTATTACTCACCCCTAAAGGAGATTTTGAATAGATGCTTAAAGGATAGTTCATGGTAAAGAGTTTTTTTTCAAACTCTTTTTGCGTACCATTCATGATCGCCATGGTGACAATCAATACCATCACTCCAACTGCTACACCAATAAAGGCTAATAACGCAGAGATGGAGATAAATGGGTTTTTATTGTCGTAGCGTAAATATTTCTTGACAATAAAGTTAATAAGTTGAGAATTCACGTTAGTTCCCTGAAACTAAGCCTCTTTTAGGTCCACTTTTCCCACAACATTGTTTGTATTTTTTGCCACTGCCACAAGGACAAGGTTCATTTCGAGCAATTTTCTTTTCTATGGGTGCAATGTGCTCTTGCTGAAGATTGGATGTTGCTTGTTCATTTCTCTCTTCCATTTCTGATACCATCTGATCAAGCATCGCTTGATCAGCTTCCTCTTCCTCTTTGTTTCGAAGTTGCACTGTAAATAAAACTTTGATAATCTCATGCTTGATATTTTCAATAAGATCAAGAAACATGTTGTAGCTCTCTTTTTTGTACTCAACAAGTGGATCTTTTTGGTTGTATCCTCGAAGTCCAATACCCGTTTTTAATGTATCCATAGAGTATAAGTGTTCTCTCCAGGTATTGTCTAAAATTTGAAGATAAAGAATTCTTTCAATCTCACTGCGTTGTTCAGGTGCAGGAAGACTCATCTTTTTAGTGTATTCCTCTTTTAACAATGGCAATACTTTTTCAAATATCTCATCGTATGTTTTTGCTTCAATCTGATCAAGAGTGATCTCAAGATTGAGTTCCTCTTGGAGTTTTACTAGAATATTTTCAAAGTCATAATCTTCACTGGCCATACCATCAACTATATTTGCATTTGCAAGTAAGTTTTGTGTGTACTCTTGCAAGTTTTCATCAAGTTTTGATGCAATATCAAAATCAGGGTTTAAAAGATCATTTCTAAAATTGTAGATCACTTTTCGTTGTTGATTGGCAACGTCATCGTACTCAAGTAGATGTTTTCTGCTTTCAAAGTGCATGCTTTCTACTTTTTTCTGTGCGTTTTCAACGGCACGTGTAACCATCTTTGATTCGATGTGCTCACCCTCTTCAATACCTAATCGTGTCATGATTCCAGAAATTTTATCACTTCCGAAGATTCTTAAAAGATTATCTTCAAGACTTAAGAAAAATTGTGACTCACCCACATCTCCTTGACGACCAGATCGACCTCGAAGCTGATTGTCAATTCGTCGTGATTCATGTCGTTCAGTACCAATGATCGCTAAACCACCTAAATCTTTACACTCTTGAGGAAGTTTGATGTCCACTCCACGTCCAGCCATATTTGTCGCAATGGTCACGGCACCTTTGAGTCCTGCATCAAGGATAATCTTACCCTCTTTTTCATGCTGTTTTGCATTGAGTACTGTGTGCGGTACTTTTTGTTCTTTTAAAAGCTCATGCAACTCTTCAGATTTTTCAATTGAAGCGGTTCCCACAAGTACAGGTTGACCTTTTTCATGGTATTCTTTAATTTTCAACGATACAGCATTGAATTTTTCTCGTTCACTTTTGTAAATTAAATCGTTGCGATCGTCCCGTAAAATATCTACGTTGGTTGGAATAGACACAACATCGAGATTGTAAATCTCTGCAAACTCTGTTGCCTCTGTTTGTGCTGTACCTGTCATCCCTGAAAGCTTGCCGTACATTCTAAAATAATTTTGGAAGGTGATATCTGCAAGTGTTTGAGACTCCTCTTTAATCTCTACGTTTTCTTTGGCTTCAAGTGCTTGATGCAGTCCATCAGAAAATCGTCGACCCTCAGAGATACGTCCTGTAAACTCATCAACAATCATCACTTCACCATTGTTTACCACATAATCTACATCTTTTTCAAATATGTAATTTGATTTTAAAGCTTGATCAAGATGGTGCGATAATCCTGCATTTTCAAGTGCATAAAGGTTGTCAATCTCAAGAAGTTTTTCAGCATTGGTAATACCATCTTCCGTAAGCAGTACGGATTTGTTTTTCTCATCTACAATGAAATCACCTGTTGTAATAGCAACTTCATCTGGACGTGTAGCTTCTGTTTTTGTCCCTTTTTCAAGTTTTTTAGCAATATCATTGGCTAAAACATAGTTGTCACTTTTATGATTGGTTGGTCCTGAAATGATCAACGGTGTTCGTGCTTCATCAATCAAAATTGAATCGACTTCATCAACAATAACGAAACTGTGATCACGTTGCACTTTTTCATTGATATCGTATTTCATGTTATCTCGAAGATAATCAAAACCGTATTCGTTGTTGGTTCCGTATACTACGTTACACGCGTATTGCTCTTTACGCGCTTCATCATCATGAAGATCTCCTGTAAGTGTTCCTACACTTAATCCTAGAAAATTAAATAAAGGCTCAAGTTCAACAGCATCTCTGCTTGCAAGATAGTCATTTACCGTTACAACGTGTACGCTGTTCCCTGTAAGGGTATTTAGAATTAACGGCAAAGTTCCAACAAGAGTTTTACCTTCACCTGTCTTCATCTCTGCGATTCGACCATCGTGTAAAACCATACCACCAATCATCTGTACATCGTAGTGTCGCATGTTGAGTGTTCGCTTGCTGACCTCTCGCGTTATTGCAAATGAATCGTATAAAACATCTTCAAGTGACTTTCCATCATTTTGTACTTGGGTTTGCAATTGTTCAAATGCCTCTTTTAACTCATCGTCACTCATGCTTTCATATGTTGCTTCTAGAGCATTGATTTGATTTACGCGTTTACTGTATTTTTTGATTTCTTTGTCATTTTGTGTTCCAAAAATCTTTGAAAAAATATTGATCATATGTTTTTTCCTATGTGTAATATCTCGCGATTATAGGATAATGTGCATTAATAGTAGATAAATATGAGTGAGAATAAAATGCTATTTAAAAAAATATCATAATTGTTTGTATATATATTTATAGCGGATATTAGTTTTGATAAATTTGATCATTAAGCGCTCAATAACCACTTAACCGTATCCTGCATAGCACTTTTAAAAGCATCATCTTGAGCTACCATTTTATAAAGTTCTAGTTCATTTCGTCTTTGTTTATTCATAACATCATCAAATATTTTTATATAAGCTAAATCTCTTGTATGTGTATCTGGATTATCTACATACTTACTTTGATAGTCTGGATGCTCTCTCATTTTTTGAGCCATATTTATAAATCGTACTCTTTGTTCTTCTGGAGTAGCATCCCACCCTTGAAACCATC
>JAYEFX010000265.1:0-5574 GCA_034658775.1 Campylobacterota bacterium | reverse complement strand
TAAATCAAAGAATAATATTGTTATTCTAATACCAAATTAAATCTAAATTTGATACAATATTTTATCTTAATTAAAAGGTAGATTCAATGTATTTAAGTCAAGACATAAAATCAATTAGCTATTTAAAAGCAAAAACAGCTGATGTCATAAATAATGTTAATGATAATCAAAGAACAATAATCATAACACAAAATGGTGAAGCAAAAGCAGTTGTTCAAGGCGAAAATGATATTGAAAATAATAATACTATTGAACAGGAAAAATTGTTTGGATAAAATGAAAGAGTTTGAAGCTATATGGACAAGAAGTGCTGAATTTGATTTAGAATTAATTATTGAATATATTAAAAAAGAGTGTGATAATTTATATTATTTCCCTAAAAGAAAAAGAATTGTACCAGAATTACAACAATCAGAACGTTAAACTTATGATACAATTTTAGGAATTACTTGATGCTGACACAGATTATTGAACGCTACCCAAGAGTATGAATTTAAGTTACCACTTTGCTGAAGAAACCAATGCCACGAATCAAACCTAGAGAGCTCAAAGCAGCTTTTAGAGTATCCATCCCTGTGATGATGGGATACATGGTACTGGGTTTTGCTTTTGGCTTACTTTTGGTAAGTTTTCAATACCCTTGGTACATCGCCTTACTCATGTCTATATTTATCTATGCGGGTGCCTTGCAGTTTTTAGCCATTGGGTTTTTCAATGCAAAAATGGGGCTTATTGATATTGCCATAGCGTCAATTTTTGTCAACCTTCGACAATCGTTTTATGGCTTATCCGTACTTAAAAAATTCAAAAAAACAGGGAAACTCAAACCTTACCTCATCTTTGGACTTACTGATGAAACCTATGGGTTGCTAACCACCATCAAAGAAGATGCCCAGCTGTCTTCAAAATATTACTATTTTTATTTAGCTCTTTTGAATCAATCCTATTGGGTATCAGGAACCATTTTAGGTGCTTTGTTTGGCTCTTTGATTGAATTTAATACCCAAGGATTAGATTTCTCTTTAACGGCTTTATTTGTTGTATTAGCCATGGAACAATACAAGAACAATAAAAACTATTTGCCTTTTGCTATTGGAATCTTTGCTTCTCTTATCGCCATAATCTTTGTACCAAGTAATAACATGCTGATATTTTCGATGTTATGTTCATTGATTGCGTTACTTATATTTAGAAAAAGATTAGACCATGTCCAACAATGAGATATATTTAGCCATTTTTGTTATGGCAGGCGCAAACTACGCTACACGTATTTTCCCATTTTTATTTTTTTCTAAAAAAGAGCCTCCATATATTTTACAATACATTGGAGATTTTTTTCCACCAGTGATTATGACCATATTGGTTTTTTATTCTTTAGGTTCTGTTGATTTTACTACAGCTCCTTATGGGTCAAAAGAGATTCTAGGAATTTTTATCACGGCATTATTGCATTGGAGATTCAATAACTATCTAGTTTCAATTATTGCCGGGACCGCATTTTATATGATTCTTGTTCAATTTTTATAATTTGCCACAATACTACCTAACTTTTTTGTTACTTTTAAGAAAAAGTATAATATAGTTACTTATTATACTTACATGGGAGAATTATGTGATTCCTGATAAAACATACAATGAACAACTGCAACTAGCACGACAAAGCACGGATGATAACATTCTTTCAAAATTGATCCGATCCCCGCTAATGAGAATGCGAAGAGCTCTTGCTCGAAACTCCAACTTAAGCGCACAAAAAATCGATGCTTTAGCGCATGATCCTGTATTAAATGTAAGCTACCTAGCCGTTAAGCATCCTAAATGTACTATTAAAAGAGAATTTGATTTTCACTTAAGCCCTTGCGTTACATGTGATATTGCAGAACATACCGTTGATTGCACGGCATGTGAGTATCTTCGCTAAAGAGTGCTCCTATAAATATCTCACTGGTACATAATAGGTTATTTTAAACTGTTGATCTTCTTGCAAAAAATGATTCTTATGCATCAGACTGTACGAAGGTATTGTTGTCGTCTCGAAACCGCTATTAGGTAACCAATGATGATACACCCATTGAATCAACTTTAAAATATCTCCATATTTCCCCTCAACTTCAAAAGTTGCACAGATCCCTTCATGCATCTCAAAACTTGGTAAATTAGTATTTTTAAGTTTGGTATTGTCTTGGGGCACAATACACGCAACATAGTAGCACTCATCAAGTGGTGTAATAATAGGATTGTCATGATATACACCTATTTGTTCATATTGCTGTATCTCATTTGTGTATATCCACGCTTGCATCTTTTGCCATGTTTGCATCACTTTACGATTGTATCCTTTTTGACGAATGTAATAAACCGTTTTTCTCTTTGTTTTAACTATTTTGGGTTCAAGATCAGAAAAGTCAGCATTGGATAACTTAGCCGTTTGAGATGAACTCAAAATCTTATTGGAGTACTCTTTATAGCCTCCATTTCGCCAATATTTAGGAGTCTGATCAAAACGTGCTTTAAATGCTCGGATAAATGAAGTTTGCGAACTGTATCCGCACATATTTGCAATTTCTGTAATCGTTGAATAGCGATTGGTAATCAAAAGGTTTGATGCTTTTTGAAGACGAATTGATTTAATGGTTTCATAGATATTCATACCCATTTGCTCTTTAAAAATACGATGCAGATGAAACTTACTCACGTCATAATCAACTGCTATTTGATCGATATTTATATCCGTATCAATATGATTGTTGATGTAATTCATCAAGTTATTGGACAATTGACTGTGACGAAGATTGGTTTGTTTTGAGTGCATTCTTCCCCCTTACAGTATAATTATAGCATAAATAGAAAATAATTATAGCACTAATAGATAACTATCAGAGCATATAAAGTGAAGAATTATACTTAATATCCCGATAAAATAGATCATAAATTAACACTAGGGCAAAAAATGAAACGATCTTTTATACGAGAGATATTGGAAAATATTGATAACCAAACCATCTCTTTTGCGGGAGGATTACCGGATGATTCGCTGTTTCCAAATAAAGATTTACAACAATGTGCCAAAAATGTATTAAAGCATCAAAGTAGTTTACAATATGGAACATCTACTGGATTTGAACCGCTTAAAGAAAAAATAGCAAAACTTTACACAAAAGAGGGTTTCCCCACAAGCTCAAAAAATATTATAATCACTTCAGGCTCACAACAAGCCCTAGATATAATTGCTCGATACCATCATCATAAAAGCATCACCACTGAAGCACCTTCATATCTAGGAGCGATGAATATTTTTGATCTAAACAATCTAAAACAAGACCCTTTGGTATTAAAAAAATCAGGAATTCATGTAAAATCCTTTGAAAAAAGTTTTGCCCAAACCAAGCTTGCCTATTTAATCCCAGATTTTCAAAATCCAAGTGGAAAAACATATTCACAAGAAAAAAGGGAAAAAATTGCACATACGGTAAAGCAACATAAGGGGATTTTGATTGAAGATGCTCCATATTCACAATTGTATTTCAAACAAAAAAATCAAAGTATCGCTTCACTGATCCCTCACAACAGCTATCATCTTGGATCTTTCTCCAAAACCTTAGCACCTGCATTGCGTGTTGGATGGATACGTGCCAATGAAACATTACTGCAACCACTTATTGCTTATAAAGAAGCGATGGATTTGCATACCAATGGATTAACCCAAGCCATATTAAATGATTATTTAAGTCAATCAAGAGTCTACAATCAACATCTCATGATCTTAAGAACCTCCTATTTTAAAAAAATGAAACTGTTTAGTAGATATTTAGATGAGATATTGCCACAATTTGAATACAGTAAACCTCAAGGGGGAATGTTTATTTATGGAAAGTTACACGGAATAAATACAGCAAAACTGGTAAAAAAATGTTTAAAAAAAGGGGTTGTTTTTGTACCTGGAGATCAGTTTTATACAAAGAATGTAAGCTATAATGAGATACGATTTAATTTTACGCACAGCAGTGCTGAGGACATTCAAAAAGGGCTGTATATTATCCAAAAAGCTTTAAAGGAGTTTTGATGTTTGATATCTATTCACTTACCATGATCATCTCCATTGCCTCTTTTACTTTAGTAACTGACACAAGCATCGCCTTTGAGCAAGTTTTGAGTAACGTATGAAATATTCATCCCATACCATTGGAATATTTTATGCTGTAGCTGCATTTTTATTTTGGGGAATGGTCCCTATTTATTTTAAGCAAGTAAGCGATGTTAATGCACTGGAAGTACTCATGCATCGCGTGGTTTGGTCAGTGGTTGTTTTACTTGTGCTGCTTGGCATCTCTAAACAATTTAATCAAATCAAACCCATACTAAAAAACCCTTCACAAATAAAATATTTAGTACTCTCCTCTTTTTTTGTATCGTTAAATTGGTTAATTTTTATTTATGCCATCAATTCGGATAAAATTCTAGAAGCCTCTCTTGGATATTTTATCAATCCTTTGATTAGTATCTTTTTTGGGTATGTTTTTTTTAGTGAAAAAATCACACGAAATCAACTCATCGCTATTGGTATAGCAACTTTTGCTGTAATCATTCAACTCATTACCATTGGGTCTTTACCCTTGATATCATTAGGATTGGCATTCTCTTTTG
The DNA here is from genome assembly GCA_034658775.1 of Campylobacterota bacterium. Classification (GTDB taxonomy): domain Bacteria; phylum Campylobacterota; class Campylobacteria; order Campylobacterales; family Arcobacteraceae; genus JAYEFX01. The sequence continues at coordinate 930 of JAYEFX010000265.1, read as the reverse complement.
CTCTTTATGGAATGGTAAGAAAAAAAGTTAATATCGCTTCACTTCCAGGGCTGTTTATTGAAACTCTTTTAACCACCCCTTTTGCACTTGCCTATTTGTTTTATTTGGTATCCATCGATGCCAGTGCTTTTGTATCCAATGGCGCATACACAGCAGTGATGCTTAGTCTTGCGGGTCTTATTACTGTTTTACCCCTATTGTGGTTTAACGCTGCAACCTTACGTCTAAAGCTTAGCACGCTTGGTATGCTTCAATACCTAGGGCCAAGTGTGGCTTTTCTAATCGCTATATTTATATACGATGAGCCACTAAGCAGTGCCAAAATGTTTACCTTTGTTTTAATCTGGATCGCTTTAGCATTGTTTAGTTATGATATTTTAAAGAAAAAGAGGGTTGGGTAGTAGACTATGTGCGATTACGATTAAAAGCTATAAAAATAAGTACTTAAGGTTTACACGTATTGGGGCTAACTCCATACACTTTTTTAAAACTCTTAGAAAAATGGCTTTGATCATAAAACCCTGATTCATTTGCTATGTTCACTAAGCTTTTATTGTGAGTATGGCTCATCATTCTTTTGGCATTATTCACTTTTTCATTGACCATAAAAGCATGCGGAGTGATTCCGTATTCTTGTTTAAAAACACGTATTATATGATTTTTACTGTAGTTGATATGTTCTGCAATATCTTCGAGTGTAACAGTCTCATCACCATGTTCAAGTATGAACTTCTTAACCTCATCAACCAAGGTTCTATTGTTATTAAGATTTATCTTCACATCACAATATTCATGAAAAATATCCACAAGAAACTCTTTTAAAACTTTCTCATACGATGCCGTATCTTTTGAAACATGCATCTGTTGACACAATTCTAAAAATCTTTTATTCATGTATTTGGATTCTATAATGGGTACAGTAATAGGAGT
>JAYEFX010000264.1:0-5580 GCA_034658775.1 Campylobacterota bacterium | reverse complement strand
AAAAAGTTTTATAAATAGTGATTTTTTATCCGGGTCTAAACATCGTGTATCAATAGTGGCTTTATAGAGTTTCTTAGAAGAACTGAGTTTAAAATTATCTTGTGAATAGATGGTACCACGAACGGCAAGCTCTTGCTTTTCAATAAGCAGTTTAGGCAGATGTCGCTCTTTGGTAATGGTATTGGAAACCGATAATATAAGTATAATAAGCGATAATAAAATTATAAGAAATAATATAATAATCTTTTTGACAACGGTTTTCTTTGTCAGTGATTCATTTTTTGCCATTTAGCAGGGTGTCCTTAACCGAATTTTAGGTAAAATCCTAATATGAATTCTAGCAAAAATAAGATTAAACCCAAAAAAATATCTTCAGCAGTATCTACTCAACCGGATTATTTTTTATTTATTTTAGCTTCGATGCTCATTATTGTGAGTATTATCTTTTCCTATTCCTTATCGGTATACACCGTAGAATACTACAATTATAATCAATATCACTTTTTTTTACGACAATCCTTAGTAGGATTTTTTTCAATTGTCTTGATGTGGACTTTAGCGCAGTTTCCCCCCTCCATGATTGTCAATAAAATTGGATGGGCATTGTTTCTTATATTTTTCTTTTTGATGGTACTGATGCCCTTTTTACCCTCATTTATGGTGACCGCTTCAGGCGGAGCAAATCGTTGGATTCGATTACCTGGATTTTCATTATCTCCTGTGGAGTTTTTCAAAATTGGATTTATTTATTTTTTAGCATGGTCTTTTCATCGAAAAGTGATTGAACAACCTAGAAAAATGACCATAAAAGATGAATTTTTATTATTGGCACCGTATTTTCTTGCATTTTTATTGGTGGTTTTTATTGTTGCATTTTTACAAAAAGATTTAGGGCAGGTGGTTCTGCTTGGATTGATCTTGGTTGTAATGATGATTTTTGCCAATCGTAGTTTTAAAATATTTTTAATTTTAGGTGCGGTGGCTGTTGCTGGTTTGTTTGCGTTGATTGCGGCAGCGCCACATCGAATTGTGCGAATACAGAGTTGGTGGAGCATGGTTCAAGATGGTGTATTATCTGTAATGCCAAATTTCGTCTCCAGTGCTTTACGCATCAAAGAGTTTCCTGAACCTTATCAAGTAGGACATTCACTTAATGCAATGCACAATGGTGGTTGGCTTGGTCAAGGACTTTCCCAAGGTAATCTAAAACTTGGATTTTTAAGTGAAGTGCATACGGATTTTGTTTTAGCAGGGATTACAGAAGAGATTGGATTAGTGGGTTTTGCTGTAATTATTTCAATATTTTTATTGATCATTTGGCGAATTTTTAGAATCAGCAGAAGAATTGATAATGCTTTATATCACCTATTTACTTTAGGAATTGCATTGATGATTATTGTTGCATTTTTAATCAACAGTTATGGAATATCAGGCATGATTCCAATCAAAGGAATCGCGGTACCATTTTTAAGTTATGGGGGAAGTTCATTGCTTTCTGTTGCAATATCAATTGGATTGGTATTGTCCATTAGTAGGGAAGTAGTGCCCATAACAACAAAGGAAAAGAAAAAATGATTGCAGTTACAGGTGGTGGAACAGGGGGGCATTTAAAAGTTGCTAAAGCACTTATGGATGAGTTGCATAATCGTGGACAAAGTGCAGTATTTATTGGCTCAAACAATGGAGCAGATAGAGCATGGTTTCAAGATGATAAAAACATAAAAGAAAAATTCTTTTTAGATACGGCAGGGGTGGTCAATCAAGGCTTTTTTGGAAAAATAAAGTCTTTGTGGAATATTGTAAAAGCAGTTAATAAGTGCAATGATATTTTTATTGATTATGATGTTGAAAAAGTGATTAGCGTAGGTGGATACAGCGCTGCACCTGCTTCTTTTGCCACACTTTTTAGCAAAGCAAAACTTTATATACATGAACAAAATTCAGTTATGGGACGACTTAACTCATTAAGTGCAAAGTTTGCAGCTAAAGTGTACAGCTCTTATGATGAAAACTCTAGTGTAAAAGATTATCCCGTTGCAAAAGAGTTTTTTGAAGAGGGTAGAGTTCGAACTGGGGTGAAAACGATTATTTTTTTAGGAGGCTCACAAGGTGCCTTAGCGATCAATGATTATGCACTTAAAATGGCACCCAAACTAAATGCACAAAATATCAAAATAATTCATCAAGCAGGAAAAAATGATTTTAAACGGGTTAAAGAGGCGTATGAACACTTAGATATTGATGCGGATGTTTTTGACTTTACAACGAACCTAATCGGAAAAATGAAACAAGCTGATTTTGCGGTGAGTCGCTCGGGTGCATCAACCTTATGGGAACTTTGTGCTACAGGTTTGCCTGCATTGTTTATTCCTTACCCGTATGCGGCAGGAGATCATCAGTTTTTTAACGCAAAGTTTTTAGCTAATGATGGTTTAGCATACGTGTATCGTCAAAAAGATCTGCACGATTTTGATTTGCTGAAAGTTATTCACAATGATGAAAATATTCATAGCATGTCAAAAGCTTTGGTGGATGTGATTATGATCGATGGTGTTGAACTGTTAATCAACGATATTTTGGGGGATGAATAGATGAAAAAATGGAGATGCACTCGAGGGTCGCATATCCATTATATTTGGGTTGTAAATCACAACCCTATCTAAAGTTATCAAATACCAACGGAGCTTTAAGTTCCAGTGTTTTAAGATGACGCATCACTTTTTGTAAATCATCAAGATTTTTTCCACTCACTCTGATCTCATCCCCTTGATTGACTGCAGTAACTTTAAGTTTGAGTTGTTTAATCTCAGTTTGAATTTGTTTTGCTTCATCTTTTTCAATGGTATCAACAATTTTAAAAATGAGTTTTCGATTTCCACCACTGATATCTTCAGTTTTGAGTTCCTCAAGTGAATTGATTGAAACCCCTCGTTTGTTCATTTTAGATATCAAGATATCTTTCATTGCATCAATTTTTTGATCACTTGAAGAACTAAGACTTACAATTTTGTTCCCTTCACTAAAATCAATCTCTTTAAGTACTCCTTTGAAATCATAGCGATTATCCACCTCTTTTTGTGCTTGTATTACTGCATTTTTCATCTCACTCATATCGAGTTTTGCTGAGATGTCTAAACTGTGTTCTTTTGATTTTGCCATGTCTGTTTTCCTTTTTATTTTTTAAATTATATCTTCTACTTTAACGACAAGATCACCTTGTCCATCAGGTGTAACATAGTTGTTTCTATATACTGAGAAATCTTTGCCATCGATTACCTCTGTCCCTTCATCTGTCCATGTCGTTGCAGCGCTTAGTGAAACCAAATTTACACTATCCCCCTCATCTCTAAAGATAATCAGTTGATTGTTGCTGTCCGTAATATTCATCACATCATTCCATGCAATATTACTCAATGCATGGTCACCATTTTGGCTTAAATCAATCTGCTCAATATTGGATAAATTTGATACAGCATCAAAATTGATGGAGATATCTTGTTTTAGAATAATGGTATCATTTCCATCCAATGCATCCAATACAGCTCCATCGTATAAAAGAAGATCATCTGCTGTGCTGGCTTGAGGTGTATCGGTTATGATCTCTAAGGTAAAATCTGCTGTTACATCAGCACTTTGAGTGTTATCACTTTCTACGGTGTGCGCAGTGATGCTAATCGTGTTATTGATGGTTTCTGAACTGCTAAACTGCAGAGTTTCAAGCTCATTATTGGGGATATTTGTAAGTGTGTATGTACCACTAGCATAGCTTACGGTTGCTGTTGTATTTGAAAAAGTTAGATGATCACTGCTAAAATTACTTAGTAGTAAAGTAATGGTTTCACTTGAATCTTCAACAATGGCATTAAGGTTTAAGGTTAATGTCTCATTGAGTATTCCATAAGTATTTGTAGGTGCTATGCTTAAACTATCCACTTGTGGTGCAATATCTAATGCTAACACATCTGCATCTGAAATCTCTTGTGGGGATAAAATAGCTTGATTGTCATCATCATAATCTGTAGTTTTTATTTTCATGGAGATGCTCAAGCTACCACTAACTTGTGAGGCAGGTTTAAATTGTAAAGTATCAAGATATTCTAAAGGGATATCAACTCCAGTAGTACTGTTTGAGACAGTTTTTATAATGTCATCACTGCCATCGTTGTATTTAAATTGAGTACCAATATCCAAATTACTAAAGTTAATTAAGGTGCTTTCATTGGTATCGGCATTGCTTATGGTTAAATTATCAAAAATATTGCTAAAGCCACTGTCTTCATTGATCCCTAAAAGAGATACATCTCCTTGGGTAGAAACTTGATCCCCTTTGGTTTCACTAAGTGGGGTAAGCGTAATCGTTTGTGCTTGGTTATAGACATGGATGTCGCTGACTTCATTGCCGTTGACTGTTTGCGTATCTTCAACAGTAATATTTAGGTTTAAAGTGATATCTGTACTACTGTTTAATGGGGGTGTTAAGGTGTAGTTTAAAATATTTGCTAAACCAACTGCGGTGACATCTAAAACATAATCGGTGATGGTTACCCCATTGTGATCTTTTAGTACCCAATTTGTAGGTAAGTTTAGAAGCTCCACCGTTGTAATGGTCTCAGAATCACTGTCGTTGAGACTTAACGTGGATAAAAAAGTAAAACTGCTGTCCTCTTGGGCAGTGACATTATTTAAGTTAATGCCATCATCGGATTGTGGATTGACATATATATTTACAGTGACACTCGCACTTTGTGCAATTGGAGATGCCCCAACACTATCGGTATCATTGTCTAAAGTATTGAGCGTAATCTTTAAATCAAGAATATCACCACTAAAATACAAAGGTGGAGTGATGGTTAAAGTAGGGTTGTCACCACTGTAACTGATGGTTTGAGATGGATCATTTAGTCCTATGACACGTGTACTTCCATTGAGATTAATACTCATCCCCTCAGGTAGATCACTGCCATCAAGCATGCTAAAGGTATAGCTTTTGGCTTCACTTCCATCATTATCACTAAAACTTTCTTGCAGATCACTGCTAAGATCTAAAATAGAATCTTCATCAATAGTATAATTTTTTGATACCCCAGCATCAATACTTAAACTTGGAGTATCCGTAATGGCTAGAACATCCACCGTGACACTTTTGGCAACATTGGTTGAAGCAACTCCAGCAAGAGGAACATCATTGATATCTACCTCATAGGCATAAACAGTTGAGGTGATGGTGAAGTTGTTATGCTCGTGAGCTGGAGGCAAAATCATCATGCTTTCATATTCAGCAATACTCATGGATAGATCACCCACTTGTGCATCAATATGGGTATGATCATTTAAAAATATGGTGATATCACTTCCATTGGCTACGATCCAAGAGGTGACACCATCACTATGCAATAAAGTTGCACCATTAGGTATTCCACTAAGGGTTAGAACACTTATGCGTTCAGGATTATCATCATCTCCACTCCCCTCATCGACATTGTCTAAAATATTAGGAGCATTAAAACCCAAAGCTACTGCTACGTCTTCGTTAGTTTGAATTGTGGTGTTATCAACGGTTACCACAGGGGTATCCGTTCG
>JAYEFX010000263.1:3032-5585 GCA_034658775.1 Campylobacterota bacterium | reverse complement strand
TATTTCAAATAATTATGAAAATTTACTTGATGTAGTTACAGTCATTCCCATAACATCATTGAAAGATGGAAGAAAAATATATCCAAATGAATTGTTATTACAAGATGAACTAGAAATTCCATCAATTTTACTAGCTCAACAAATTAGAACTATTTCAAAAAAAAGATTAGTTAAGAAACTTACTTCTATTGATAATTATATTACTCAAAAGAAAATAGTAGATATACTTTGTTTAAGATTTGAAGATGTTGGTTAGCCACCTATAACAAATACTAGGAGAGGAACAAGGTAAAACTGCGAAAATACTGAGCTTTTAAGTGTCGCTTGAGTAATGATTTTCCCGCTAAGGTAAATTATTGGTCTCCTCGTATTTGTTGTATTCTGTATTCAACTATTTCATATGATTTATTAAAAAAGATATTTTCCTTATATTGAGATTCTAAAATCTTTTTATCCTGATAAAAAGCTAATTCTAAAAAAGGTCGTAAGAGTGGAAATTTCTTACTACAATCTGCAAAAAATCGGTCACACTTGGACACTAAAAACGGAAACACTTGGACACCTCTGCCGGTCACACTTGGACAATATTTTCTATTTATTTAGAATTTTTGTAATTTATGAGACTGTAGTTTATTTAGTTATTTCACAGTCTCTTTGTAACCAATAAATTACATCCAACAAAGATGCTTTAATTCTTCAACTCTTTTATTGTGAAACTTTTCTAAAACATCCGCAAATTCAATTGGCTCTTTTGCTGCTTTCCATTGCGGTATTCCTCCAGCTTTTTGAACTAATTTCATTTTATAAAAAGGAATATGTCCTAACTTTCTAATTTCTTTTATATATTCAGGTAATATATTTTCATACTTTAATGCAATATCGTTAGCAACTTTTTTAAAATCTAAATGTTTAATATTCAATATCTCACATAGCCCCTTAAAATCATTTGGTCTTATATTTTTTTGCTTACCGTTAATTTTAAGATGTGAATCATATTTCTTAGTAGTACTATAAAAACCTGTACAAGCTACATCATATAATGGAGAAAACAATACTTTATTTTTATCAAATATCAAACTAAGATTCTTTGTATGCATATCTTCATGTTGTATAATAACACTATACGCATAATGCTTTAACAATTCCATTCTTTGGGTTGGAGATATAAGTTCTTTAGCAATTCTTCTAAATAATTTTTCACTAGTTGTATCATACTTCTTTTCGCTTCTTAATCCCATATAAACAGCAAATGTAGTTTTTGCATATCTATGTACTTTGTGACGATCAAATCTCTTTATTAAATAGTGAAATTCTTGATCATCTGTTTTAACAATTGCAGTATAAGGAACCCTAAATCCAAGTTCATTTTTTGCAAATGACATAAATAAATGTTCATTTAATGATATGTGAGGAAAATAAGTCTCAAGGTCTTTATTCGATTTTAATTTGCTATAAGGCTTTAGAATATAATTATGAGACTCATCTTTTTTGGAATATATTACTTTTGAATCAAAATCTATATTTACAAGTTTTTTATATTGAAATCCAGATATTCCATCAGTTTGATTTAGCGATAATTTCGTTAAATCATGTCCTTCTGGAAATAGATTAATTTCATCTATATCTATTGTAAAATCTTCTAAAATATTTATTCTAGCATTACTTCCTAGCATATCATCAAGAATATTTAAATAAGATGGTGCTTTTGATGATTCTTTATAGGATATATCATCTAATGTTTTAGAAAAATATAAATCACCTATATTATCCTTTAAGGTTGTAAGAATTGTAAATTCATCTGCTGTTTGAGAATTAACTTCTAAAATTTCTCTGTTAATCCCTTCAGGAATATTTTCTTCAAAAACAGCAGGTAATTCTTTAAACTCGTAAGGTTCTATTAAAATATCTAATGATGCAATATTTGGAAGCAAATCTACTATATATTGATTAAGATAATAAAATTCAAATACTTCATCAAGTTTAAATATTATACCCGCAACATTACTGCCTTTATGAACATAAATAAAATCTAATCTTCTATAAAGTCTTTCAACATTCTCTACTCTATATTTAGTAGATGATGCGGCTCCTTCTTGTATAGCTCTTTTATTATCCACTAAGTCCTTAAGTATTCTTTGTAATTTTCTCGTAAATGTCTTATTCTTTTTTAAAATATTAATTATTTCATTTAAGTTTAAATAGTCTTTAGAGTTTAAAAGGATATCCAAAACATCTATAGTATCCCTATCTATTTTTATCTTTTTCATTTAAGCTTATCCCGCCATACTTTTATTTTTATTTAAGTATTATAACATAATTTACTTATTTTAGCCATTTTTATTAAAATATTCTTAGTGATTGTCGTGATATACTTAATTAATTGGTTTTGTGGAAGTGCTTGACAACAATGAGGTTCCAAAAACATTCCGGTGCAATGACTGTCTCCAATATGGCAAAGACTGTTTTCCAAATATAATGGTTTTAGATTTATAATTAAAAGTTATTAAAGCTTATCTCACTATAATCTTCTTTACTTATAAATAAGGTTAAAGA
>JAYEFX010000263.1:0-2932 GCA_034658775.1 Campylobacterota bacterium | reverse complement strand
GATCCACGCACCAACCTATAAAGACTATTTGCTACTTATTCTGCTTTCGGCTATTTGGGGAAGTGCTTTTGTTGCTATAGAGTTTTCCGTCTCTACTATGCCCCCTTTTATTATTGCATTTGGAAGAATATTTTTAGCTTCACTTTTTTTACTTTTTTTTGTTTTTATTAAAAAATTGAGTTTTCCAAAAGATATGAAAACATGGCGAATGCTTATTATCATTGGGGTATTAAACACAGCAGCGCCATTTTACCTAATCTCTTGGGGACAACAATACATCAGTGCAGGTACAGCTTCTGTTATGTTGGCAGTTGGGCCTTTTGTTGCTTTACTTATATCCCACTTTTTAACCAATGATGAAAAGTTTACCATCTTCAAACTCATTGGTGTAATTTTAGGATTTATAGGGGTGTTCATCCTTTTGGGTGATGATTTTTTACACGGCAATCAAAACAGTCTGTATGGAAAAATTGCCATGTTGTTTGCTGTCTCTGGTTATATTGTTTCAGGCTTTCTAATCCGAAAAGTATCCCATGTACCCACTCTTGTATGTTCCAGTTCGATGTTTATAACGGCATCGATTCTGATGTTTCCATTTTTGTTTTTTACCCCTTTACACAATGTTGAAATATTAAGTTACCCTTTTCTAGCCATCATCTATTTAGCCATTGTGCCAACAGCAGCTGCATCATTGATACGTATCAATTTAGTACAGCAAGTCGGTGTTCAATTTATGTCTCAAGTAGCCTACTTAATTCCTATGTTTGCAATTTTTTGGGCATGGGTATTTTTTGATGATACACCAAAACAAATTATCATCATCACATTGATTTTAATTTTATCAGGCTTATTCATACGCAACATCAAATGGAAATCTTAATGAACAAAAAAATATTAGGTTTTACATTAATTATTCTTTCAGCAACAGCATTTGGATTTATGCCCATATTCGCTTCATATGCATACAAAAGTGGACTTCAGATTGAAAGTATTTTATTGTTTCGTTTTACCATTGCAGCAGTACTGCTAAATATGTATATATTACTCAAAGGATACTCTTATCCTAAAGGAATTGTCTTAGCCAAACTATTTTTTATGGGGGCTGTACTGTATTCAGCTCAGGCATTTTCCTTGTTTAGTGCCATTGATCGTATTGGTACTTCTTTAACGTCCATTCTGCTGTATTTATACCCAACTATTGTTTTGCTTTTATCCATTTTTTTACTTAAAATTAAAATTAAAACAGACGATATTTTTGCACTCCTCCTGACAAGCATTGGGGCAATGATGGTAGTGGGTCTTAAAATTCAAGACATAGATACTCTTGGTATTGTTTTTGGGGTTAGTGCTGCAGTGTTTTATTCGGTGTATATTTTATTAGGAGATAATGCCATGAAAGGGTTAGATCCAATCTTAGGGTCTACCGTGGTAATCTCTGGAGCAGCATTTACTTATTTGGCTTATGGAGCGTATGTGGGTATCACCCTACCAACCAACACAGACCAATGGACATGGACAGTTGCAATTGCTGTGATCTCTACGATTGTATCCATTGTTGCATTTTTTTCAGCACAACAAATTATAGGATCCATTAAAGCATCCATGATATCCACCTTTGAATTGGTTGTGACGCTCATGTTCTCATTTATATTACTTCACGAACATATGGGAGCCTTACAATTAATGGGTTCAGTATCCATACTTTTAGCCGCTGTAATTTTAGCTCGTGAATCAAATGAGTGATTATTTACTCTTAATCACCTTAGCATCTTTTTGCGTCACGGCTGTAACCTTATGCACTTCACCTCGAATCTCATCTTCAGAACGATATTCCACTAAATAATCACGCCCAGAACAACTTACAATATCTACTTTAATCGAAAGTTGTATCCGTTCACAATTTTTTTGATTGATTATCGTATCTCCAGCCATACAACTCATTGTAAAAGCAACCATACTCACTGCACTTATTAATAATTTCATAATTTCTCCTTGATTTGTAACGCAACTTTTTTAAGCTGCAATACCTCAATATCTATTTTTGCAATCAATCGAATAATCGCTTTTTTTACCGTTGGCTGACGAATTGCTCCAAGTAAATACCCATTTTGGATCAGTTCATTTTGAATATCAATCACTTTTGTATTATCATCCACAACAATGGGCACAATTAAACTGTGTGCATCAAGATCAAATACCTCTTTGATGATAGCTAAATTTTCTTTGATACGTTGTTTGATATACACTTTATTTTCTTGTATATATTTAAACGATTCCAAACCCAAAGCAATATCAAAAAGTGATGGTGCCGTAGTATAAATGATCGCTTTGGCTCTATTTTCTAAAAATTCAATAATATGATAAGAAGCTAATATATACGCACCGTAACTCCCATATGCCTTACCTAATGTTCCCATTTTAATATGATTGGATAATATAGGTAAATCAAAATGATCAAACCATCCGCAAAGATTCTTTCCAATCACACCAGAGCTGTGCGCTTCATCCACAATCAACAAAGCATTATATTCATTCGCAAGCCAATAAAACTCTTTAGAAGCAAGATCTCCACTCATAGAATATACCCCTTCTATGGCTATGATTTTACGCATGTGCTTGGGGAAACTTTTAAGTTTCTGCTTTAAATCGTCAACATCATTGTGTTTAAAAAGCACCACTTCACCTGCAATAAGCTTAGTTGCAAGCATCCCACTAGCATGATACTCTTCATCCATAAATAATATATCTTTTTTTCGAATCAGTGCCTCAATCAAAGAAAGATTAGCCAAAAAACCACTCCCCACAACCAATCCTTTTTCAAAGCCATTAGCTTGGGCTAAAACCTCTTCAAACTCTTTATGAATAGGATGATAGCCATTAACCAGTAATGATGCTTTAGGAGAATGAAACTGCTCTTTTTTGACAGCTTGAT
>JAYEFX010000262.1:0-5684 GCA_034658775.1 Campylobacterota bacterium | reverse complement strand
CTATTTTTTTGTTTGCTATGCTTCATTAACATTTTGGGCAATATTAGGAGATAAAGCAACACTATTTTTCAATACCAACAAACGCTTAAAAGTTTTAAACATCACCATGGGTTCATTGCTAGTTTTACCTGCACTGTATTTATTGTTTGAACAATATATTGTAGTTTAACCTATGATAGATTGTTGATATTCGTACGGTGTAGCAGCTACATGTTTTTTAAAAACTCTATTTAGATGGCTTTGATCTGAAAATCCAACCTCCAAAGCAACATCTAAAATAGAATTTTTAGCCCGAAGAAGCTCTTTTGCTAAATTAATTTTTTCATTGAGTAAAAATGCATGAGGAGTCAAATGAACATTTTGTTTGAAAATTTTAATAAAATAGAATTCACTCAATCCCACTTCACTACTGATTTTTTTAACAGTCAAATTCAAGCGACAATTATTTTTTATATACTCTTTAGCCTTACTAATACGTTGTGTATTGCAAGAGATGCTTTTTTCAAGTTTTACACTATTATCACAATACAATAAAAACAATTCACTAAAAAACATTTGCAATGATTCCTCTTTTTCTAAATCGAAAGCTTTTTCATCCAAAAGGAGATAGTTTAATTTTAAATATTTCTCAAACAGATCTTTATCCATAACTTGTACTGTTGAAACAGGAATAAATTTATCCACATGATCAAATAAACTTTGCTGAATGCCTTTGCACCATTCTACATCAACATAGATCATATGATAGGTGCGGGATTGACTTTGCTTTGGATTGCAAGCATGAACAATATTGGGATTAATAACGGACAACTCATTGGGCTTTAATACATACTCATTTTTAGCATGAAGATACGATACAACTCCTTGTTCAACTGCACCTACTGAAAGAGTTTGATGTGAGTGCTCATTAAAATGTTGTCCACAATTAAGAGAAAAACGGGCTTCAACAAAGGGAAGACGATCATCTTTGAAGAATGTTGACTTATCAAGAGTGTAATCATTTTTCATGATAAGATTCTATTGGAGTTTTACTAATAAGCGCATTATTTATGCAGAGGTTTTACACCCCCTCTTTGTTTTTTATTATGCTAGAAATATAAGTCCTATAAAAAATGAAGCTAAAAGTGTTGACCCACCGATAAAAATATTTGAAGTTGTTTTATCATCTTCGAGCATCGCTTTTCTCATCTTATTGAGCAAAAGAAAAAAGCTAACAATCAACACTGAAGAAACTATTTGCGTAACCATAATGAACCCCTTGTTTAAAAGATACATTATTATAAAGCAATGTTAATTAAGTGCATAAAAGATTTTTAGATTAATCTAATTTTTTTAAAATATAAACGTTTAGCAAGATCAAAGCTTAATAATCTTTGCTCCAAATCCCCCTTGAGATGCTGGTGCATCATCAAAACTCACCACACTTGGATGAACCAATAAAAACTCTTTTACAGCATAGGCTAGTTTTCCTGTACCAATACCATGATACACTATAACTTCATCATAGCCACTTATTAATGCATCAGAGAGAAATTTATCCAGTTTTTCAACTGCTTCTACGCCACGCATTCCATGAAGATCAAGTTTAATGCTACCTTTATTTTCAACATTGACTTTGACACCTGATTTTTTGACTTTGCTTTGCTTTTTAGCCACAACAGGATTTCCACTTCTTTTAAGCTGGCTTAATGCAACTTGCATACGCATACCATCATCAAGTTCAATATGCCCTTTTTTTCCCTTGATTGAGCTCAATACCCCTTTTGAATTATTGTATTTGACTCTATCCCCTACTTTTAGATCCAAAGGCTCTTTAACTTGATCGACTTTAATCTCTTTAAGTTTTTTATGCGCAATATTAAGATGCTTATGCCCTTGTGATATATCTTTTGTTTTGATTGCTAGTTTAGCTTCATCAATCACTTGCTTATATTCATGTTCTAAACTTTGCTGTTTATTTTTTAGAAGATCATCAAACTCCTCTTTTTGTTCTTTAAGTCTAAATGTTAATCGTTCATATTCTTTGATATCTGTATCAAGTTTTTGTATTTTAAATTGATATTCACGCTCTAGCTCACTGCTACGTTCAATCAATTCATTAAGCTTGTCCTTATCATCACCATACACCTCTTTGGCAATTCTAATTACACCCAAAGGGATCCCATAACGGCTTGCAGTTTCAAAGGCATAACTTTTTCCAATGGTTCCTTGTAGAAACTCATAAGTAGGTTTTCGATTTTCTTCGTCATACAACGCAGCAATAAGTTCTACATGTTCATTTGATGCAAGAAGTGCAGCTAGACGTTTATGATGTGTCGTAATAATTATCTTAATATCTTTAACAATCAACTGCTCAATAATCACTTTAAACAATGATGCTGCTTCATCACTGTCTGTACCCAGTTCTATCTCATCTACTCCAACAATGATATTTGACTTGCTAAAAAGTTTAGAAAACTCCACCATTCGACCTGCAAAGGTAGAGATGTCATTTTTAACACTTTGAGGGTCATCCAATACTGCTAAAACATCTTTATGGTGGGCTATAACAGTCCCCTCACCTGCATTATAGGGGACAAGATGTTTGCTCAATAATATAGCGCTTAGAATAGATTTTAGCATCATGGTTTTACCACCTGCATTAACTCCTGTAATCATCACTACAGATTTAGAAAAATCTACAGAAATTGGCTTAGCATGACTCAAAGCAGGATGTATAAAGTCAACCAATTTTTCTTTTGCATTCTTTTTGGGAAGTATAAAGTTTTTATCATTAATTTTTGCAAAAAATAATCGTGCAAGGTAGTGATCAACCCGATCAAACTCTTTATTTATAAATTGCAAATACTTAAAGTGTCGAGTCATTACACTGCTGTATTGTTTGCACAGCTTAACCAATATCTCCTCTTGTAAATTTGAAAGCTCTTGCTGTTTTTGTTTAAGTTGTGAAACACTGTGGGGTAAAACATAAAAAAAGCCTGCACTACTTCGATGGATCACTTGGGCTTTAAGAACATGATTAAAACCACCACGCACCAATATGGTTTCCTCCCCATTAATGTAATGTACTTGACGATCAACCAGATAAGTATTAAGTTTTTTTGTATTTACCAACTTATATAAAGCCTCTTTAATCATACTTTTATTGGTTTTTATAGCCTCATGAATACTGTCTAAATCTTCATCTGTTCCTGTACGTAATTCACCACGATCATTAAAACACATCTCAATGTCACTTATCTCGTAAGGCTGTATAATTTTATCAATCCATTCAGCCAACTTGCCCTCAAAGGTGAAACGCTTAAGATAATTAAAATAACGTAAAATTTTTACAAACTCATAAATATCATCAAGTTTGAGTATCCCCTGTTTGGTTAAAAGCATTAATGAGTTATCAAGATTTTTAACCTCTTGAGGCGCTTTTAAGTCATGCTTGTCCAACTCTTGCATAAGTTTATAGTGTAAATTTATATCACCTTCAAGAACAATTGGTTTTTTTCGTGAAAACAATCCACTAAAAGAGTCTATATAATCGGTTAAATCTAGTTTTTTAAATATATCATTCATTATCGTATTGTATCAAATTTATGATAATATTTTGCATGATTGTTGTATACTTATAATTAAAAAAACAATTAGGATTGTAAATGATTAATGCAGCTGAAGAACTCATAGATTTTGATTTTGATACTTTACTATACAACGATGATGAAGATTTTTTTGATATTGATTCATTTAAAATTAATACATCAAGTAATATTCAAATTGATTTTTCCAATTTATCCTCAAATCAAAAAATTGATCATCTCATAAAAACTTTTTTTTCTTCAGATCAATTTAGCCCAGAGATGCAAAATACTCTAAGGCATGATATTGATTTCAAAAAAGAACTTTTACTCAATGTACAACAAAGAATGAAAAGAATCATCAACGACAGTTCAGTTTTGTATTTCAAGGAGATTATTACTGTAATATCGTTATTGGGCTTAGGTAAAAAATATATTATTTTTAATGATTACAGCGATTATGATGAAGAGACAATTGCTGCATTATTTAGAGACTATGAGAGTTTTTTAATTGGGCAGCATGAAAGCAATATGGAAAATTTTGAACTTACATTTAAATATTACGTAACTCTTCTTGAAGCATTTAATGAAATCTGCATTATTAACTCCACGGATATTAGACGAAAAAGAACCATTAGAACCATCATTGATCATTTAACTCAATCGATCAACTTGCTTAAATTCCAAGTTCACTTAGATGATAATAAAATCAAGTTACTTAATATCATTCAAGGTAAATTCTTACTGTATTATACCCATGTGCCTTTTTTTAACACAGAGGACAAATCTATTGATTTCATATGTAAAGAGTTTCAGCTTAACCTTGAGAAACAATGTGACGGTTATTTTTTAATTCAATCCTCATACGATGAACATAAACACGACAAGCTTATCCATTTTCAACAAACTTTACTCAGCAACGCAAGTTATTTAATATTGACACTCATTAAAAAAATAGGAAAAATAGAGCATACAGAGATCTCTTTACTATGCGATATCATTGCCCTATTTAACAAAGAATGTTTTGCACCTAAGCAGATTGATCTTATAAGCTTTAGTCAATTACAACATGATTTAACAGATTTTTTTGCATACGTTTACAGTGGAGAAAAAGACAGTACATCTGAAAATATTTTACAGTACATTCATCATACGCAAGATATAGATATTAAAAATTCAGAAATTTTACAAAACATCATCTTATTTTCAAACAACATTAGTCAAAGTGTTTTAGAAAATATTTTGTCTGAAATTTTAAATATCCCAAAATATAAAAATGATTATCATGAATATTTCAAGTTAAAGATTATTGATATTATTGTATTGCGCATAATTGATTCAGGGGATTTATCTAAATTTGAATCTATTATTCAATCTATTTCAACGTACACACAAAACAATAACATTGCTTCACATCTTATGTCACTGTATGCAAAATTTTACCTTAATGCTGCATTATTTTATTCAAAACTTTCACACGAATATATTGAAAAAGCACAAGAGCAATATTTTATTTTTGAACAGATCAGTGGAAAATTTGGTTTTGCCAACGAATATCAATCCATTATCGCTGAAATATTAGTAAACCATGGGAAACAATATGCTAAAAAACTAAGCATCAACCATGAACTCGATGAAGATAAATTAACCGATATTGCAATATCCATGATCTATTCTTACGATACCCCTTATCAAGATTTGATACGAAAACATGCAATGAACAGCCGTATTGCATTTTTCATTCAATCAATTTTATCATCAAACTACAGCGATATTCATGAGATCACGCATACTGTTGGTCAAATAATATCAAACAATATATTCTTTGGTTTAGCAAATGTAAGTATTAATGGTTTTGGACAAAACAACAGCACCTTTGAAGATGCTGGGTATGAAACCATTAGTGATGATCTTATTGAAAATTGTAAGATCCAATATCAATACCCCTATGCATATAAAAAGCAATTTATGGAGTTGTATGAAGAAAACCAACGCTATATTGAACAAAATATTGCTAATATAATCAGTTCTTACGTGTATACGAAGTAGTTATTATTTAGCTTTAGGTCTAAAGGGTTCAATCACTTTTTCATCGCACACTAAAAATGGACCCTCCAT
>JAYEFX010000261.1:0-5724 GCA_034658775.1 Campylobacterota bacterium | reverse complement strand
AAGTGCTTTATCCAGTTTTTTATCTATTTTGATACTAAGTTGTGCTATCTCTTTTTTATTTTTTTTATTATTCTTTTTGATAACTTTCGAAATTACACTTGTTTTGTCTTTTAACTTTGCCATAACCAAACTTTTTTTAATTTAGTATTACTAAAAGTAGTACTAAAAAATATTATCTCATAGAAAAACTTTATTATGACTTAATATTATATAATTTATTTTAATAATTCTTTGTATTTTTATTCAAAACGCTATTGACCTAAATCATTAAAAAAACATTAAAAAAATGCTACACTCTTTACATTACATATAAGGATTTTTATGGGAAAAGTTAGCAACAAGCCTTTCAATATGGACGACAAAGAGAGGCAAGAAGATATAAACATTATAGAAAAACAAAAGTTAAATCTTAAACCAATTGATTATTACAAAGAGATTGATACCTTGTATCTTGATTCCATAGGAAATGGTGACCGTTTTTATCTTCAAGATTTTGGCATCTACAACAATGAACTCAATGATGATGAGTATATGTTGCGACTTCGATTTCCAGCAGGAAGAATCACCAATCAACATCTTTTAGACATTGCCCAAATTGCTACGCAACACGACCTGTATATCATTCTAACTGCTCGATCAGGGATGCAACTTCACGGCTTGGATGAAGATAATATTATGGATGTATTTAAACAAATTGATGATTTAGGGATCAATTCCTGGCAAACATTTGGCGATAATGTTCGAAATATTGCAACGGATGTATTTGACGGAATTGGTAAATACAACATCATAGAGGTCTATCCATACATACAACAGATGCAAGAGTTTATTTTAAAAGTACCCCAATATGTTGGGTTATTGCCAAGACGAATATCTACGGGTATTTCAGGTTCATACGCCAATGGAGGTTCATTTTTTGCCAGTGATTTGTATTTTGCCTTGGCCAAAAAAGAGGGAATTTATGGTTTCAATGTTTACATGGGTGGCAAAAATACTGAACTTGCTCGAGATGCCAATATTTTTTTAGAAAAAGAGGACATCGTAGAATTTTTCAAAGCTTTTGTGATCACATTTAAAGAGCATGGATTACGATTAGATCGAGATAGAACTCGACTTTTTCATCTACTTGAAGAGATTGGAATAGATAAATTTAGATCACTGATTCAAACTGTATATAAAAAAGAGTTCTCTTCAAAAGGGATCATTGCATTAGAAAAAGTTGTTTTTGAAGAGTTTGAAGAGCTCAAAAATGGTGAGTATTCATTTTGTTACCACTCAAAGTTTGCACGAATCACGGCTAAAGAGCTACTTGACATCGCTAATCTAAGCATAAAAAACAACCATGAAGTGAGAATAGGTACGGATCAACAACTCTATATTTTTGGATTAAAAGATAAATCTTTCCCCTTTTCACACGATAACGATAATCGTACCATTCTAGCTTGTGCAGGAAGTGAATTTTGCCCCTATTCGTATTGGAACATCAAAGATGAAACCAATTACTTACCCCTAAAAAGAATTGAACAAAATAAAATTCTTGTAGGATTCTCAGGATGTTTAAAAGGTTGTGCAAAACATCAACACAGCGATATGGGACTTGTAGGATTACGATCATCCATATACGGCTCAAGTCAAAAAACTGCACGATTGTATCTTGGAGCTCAATATACTTTTGGAACGCAAGTTGCAAAATTAGTATTTAGTGCTATACCCCTAACTCAATTAAAAGAGTTGCTTAATCTTATCATTGATGAGTTTGAAAACAGTATTTATGAAGACTTTGAAGAGTTTTCACTACGTATCTTAAACCATTTTTCGGCAAACTTTTTAGCCTTATGGTTTTTAGCAAAAATGGAAACTAAAAAAGATATCAATCTTGAAATTGGTGATGAATTAGTACTTTTAAATACGCACTTTAGTGAGTTGGAGTTTATTAAGTTTTTAGATGGTGATTTAAGCCAAGCTGTGGAGTTTCAAACTTTAAAACTTTGGTCGTAAAACAAAGTTAGTTTGGTTTTACACACCCAAATAACGTGTTGTAAGTTCTTTATTTAGATTTTGTTCATCACTTTGCCCACTCCACACCACTTTGCCTTTTTCAAGAATATAGGTACGATCGCTTATGGAGGTTAAGGTTTTGATGTCTTTATCAATCACCAAAATAGATAAACCTCTACTTTTTAAGATATCCAATCCTCTCCATATCTCTTCACATATAAGCGGTGCTAAACCTTCGGTGGCTTCATCCAAGAGCAATAATGATGGATTGGTCATCAGTGCACGACCAATAGCCAACATCTGTTGCTCCCCACCAGAAAGGTTACCACCTAAGTGTTTTTGCCGTGTTTTAAGTTTTGGAAAAATTGAAAAGATATGTTCCACATCGTAAGGGTTCTCTTTTTTAGTATGATTAGCAGCAACAACCAAAAGATTCTCTACCACACTTAATGTTGGAAAGATTTGTCTGCCTTCAGGAACAAGACCTATCCCTAATCGTGCGATTTCATAGCTAGGAAGATCTTGAATCTCTTTACCATCAAAAAATATTTTTCCACTTCGAGGTGGATTCAACCCTATAATTGAACGAATGGTTGTTGTTTTTCCCATCCCATTTCTTCCTAAAAGAGCTACCACTTCCCCTTTTTTTATCTCTAAACTTACTCCAAACAGTGCCAATCCCGCATCGTATCCTGTTTCAATATTTTGTATGCTTAGCATGATGCTCCCCCAAGATACGCTTCTTGAACTTTTAGATCATTTTTAATCACCTCAGCTGTATCCGTAGCGATCACTTCACCTTGAACCAAAACCGATACCGTATCCGCAAGAGAAAATACAGCATGGGTATCATGTTCTACAAGTAAAATGGTAATCTCCCCTTTAAGACTAAGTATAAGCTCACTTAATTTTGAAGAGCCTCCAGGTCCCAATCCTGCCATAGGCTCATCCAAAAGTAATACTTCTGGTCTGGTTGCTAATGCCATGCCCATCTCAAGTTGACGTCGTTCACCATGAGATAAATTTCCAGCAAGAATATTTGCTCTTTGCGTTAAGCCCATTTTTTCTAGAAATTCATCAGCCGTTTCTAATAACTTTTTATCTTTAAGTACATTTGTCCAAAAACGGTATCCACTTTTTTGATGCGCTTGAGCAGCCAACATAAGATTTTGCCTAACGGTAAAATCATTAAACAATGAGGTGATTTGAAAAACACGTGCTAGACCTAATTGACTACGTTTATTCACTTTCTTATTCGTTATATCTTGATTGTTTAAGACAACGCTTCCACTATCTGGAAGGATAAGTCCTGTCAGTAAATTTAAAGCAGTGGTTTTTCCTGCTCCGTTAGGACCAATGAGTGCATGTAAGGTATTTTTTTGAACATCGAGGTTAAAATTCTGACATACTTTTAGTGCCCCATATTGTTTATTAAGCCCCTTGGCTTGTAAGATTGGATTAGTCATCCGTATCCTTAGATCCAACCAGTAAACCGTACAAACCTTTTTTAGCAAACAATACTACAATAATCAAAAAAGGTCCCAATACAACCATCCAATGTTCCGTGTACATTGCAAGATAATACTCCATGAGCAAAAAGGTAGCCGCTCCAAGCACCGGACCAAAAAGCGTTCCCATACCACCAAGAATAACCATTACCATCAGTTCACCTGATTTTGTCCAGTGCATAAGCTCCGGGCTGGCAAATTCATTTTGATTGGCAAGTAAGGCTCCTGACAATCCAGCAACTGCCGCTGCAAAGGTATAAATAGCAAGCTTATAACGATAGCTTGCAATTCCAAGAACTTGAACACGCTGTTCATTTTGCTTGCATGCTTTAATCACTTTTCCAAAATGGGAATTTACTATTCTATGCGCAATTAGTAAAAATGTAAGCAAAATAGTCAAACAAACATAATAAAAAGTAACATCATCTCCTAAATCAAAAGAGAACAACTCATTACGATTATACAAACTCATCCCATCACTTCCACCATACTGTGATAAAGAGACAAAAAAGTAATATCCCATTTGCGCGAAAGCCAAAGTAATCATAATAAAATACATCCCCTTGGTCCGCAAACTAATTGCACCCGTAATCAAGCCAAAAATAGCTGCTGCTAAAATAGCAAGCAACCAAGTAATCAGACCATTTTCACTTCCTGCAAAACCAAATAAAAGGGATGAGTCATATTTATGATAGGCAAAAATACCTACTGTATATCCACCAATACCCATAAAAACTGCATGTCCAAGACTGATCATACCCCCAAATCCCAATATCAAATCCAAACTCGCTGCGGCTAATCCATAGATCAAAATAAGACTAAATAAAGAGATGAGATACTCTTGGTCAAACAGTTGCGTTAAAAAAGGTAAAATCAAAAAGAATATTAATCCAATGGTATTAACAATTGTTTTTCGATTTAAACTAAAAATATTTTTCATGAATCTACCCTATTTTGTACAGGGAAAAGTCCGTTAGGTTTAAACGCTAATATTACGGCCATTAAGATATAAATAGACATAGCTGCAATAGGTGCCCCTAAAGTATTACCCACTTCTGAACTCATTAATAAAGATAAAATACTTGGCAAATATGCTCGACCCAAGGTATCAACAAGACCTACTAATAATGCTCCTACAAGAGCACCTTGAACAGAACCAATACCACCAATAACAATCACGACAAAAGTTAAGATAAGAATAGATTCTCCCATCCCTACTTCTACAGCTAAAATTGGTCCAGCCATCACACCAGCAAGAGCAGCAAGCATAACACCCAATCCAAATACTAGGGTATAGAGCAGTTTAATATTAACGCCCAAAGCCGATATGATATCACGATTTGTTGCTCCTGCTCGAATTTGCATACCTAAACGTGTGCGCGAAAAAAGCAAATATAAGAACAGCGCTACTAAAATACCTACAATAATAATAGCAAGTCGATACAAAGGGTAATCGATCCCTGGAAATATCTCTACCGTTCCATTAAGCCAAGTGGGTATATCCATAAACAGAGGTTGTCTCCCCCAGATAATTCGAGTCAATTCATTAAAAAAGAAGATCAGCCCAAAGGTTGCAAGTACTTGATCCAGATGATCACGCTTGTAAAGTTGTCGAAGGATTGTTAGCTCTACAAGCATTCCAATAATACCCGCGACAACTAAGCCAGCGAGCATGCCTATCATAAAATTACCGCTGTGAATGGTTACTGTTGCGGCTACAAAAGCACCCATCATATAAAAGCTACCATGTGCTAGATTAATCACCTGCATAATTCCAAATACAAGTGTCAAACCAGCGGACATAAGAAACAACATTACACCCAGTTGTAATCCGTTTATAAGTTGTTCAATAAAAAGTAGCATATAGATCTATTTTTTTACACATTCCTTAGCATACGCATCGGCATGGTTTGTAAAAACCTTTTGCACAATCTGATTTGTAAAGTTTCCATTTTCATCTTTGATAACTTTTCGCACATAAATGTCTTGCACAGGATGATTGTTGTTACCAAAAGAGAAATTACCTCGAACACTTGGAAAATCTGCTTTTTCAAGAGCTTTTCTAAATTGATCCACTTTGGACATATCCCCATTAACCGCTTTAAGTGCGCTAGCTATTAACAATGCTCCATCGTAACCTTGACTTGCATACAATGTTGGTGTTCGTCCATACGCTTTTTTAAACGCTGCAACAAACTCTTTATTTGTTGCCGTATCA
>JAYEFX010000260.1:0-5791 GCA_034658775.1 Campylobacterota bacterium | reverse complement strand
AGTTCTGATATGTAGCATTGTCAACCAAGGCCAATGCATCTTTAAACTTTGAGATAACACTTTGAAGTACTTCTGTCTTATCTTGTGCTGATTCAAATTCAAATATAGCCATTTGAGCAATAATATTAATATTGGATGTTTCAAGATAGATATCTTGCATCAATTTCATTGCTTGATCAATTTTATTATTTTTTTTGTACAATTGCAGCAACTTTGCATCATCCGTTCTTTCTTGCTCAAGGAAAATCATGGCCAAATTTTCATTTTTTTGTTCCAAATATTTTACGAGCATACTAGCGGATTGTTTAACGCCCATCAGATTTTTTTTATGTTTAAAATTGGTATAAATTTTTTGCAACATTTTTATAGTGCCATCATCATTTTTTTGTTCACTGTACATCAACAATAGATTTGAACATATTGGCATAGTGCATTGATGATTATTTGCGTAATCTTCCAAAAAGATAATCGCTTCATTTTGCTTATTGAGCTTTTTATACAAAAGCTCTGCGATGCTCAGTGCATGATTTGCTGATTTGGATTGAGTATAGGCTTTTATGGTGTGCGCATACGCTTGCTCATAATCTTTTAAGCCATAGTGGACTTTTGCAAGTAATTCATGATTTTTTACAGTGGGCCTATTTTTTAGAAGCTCTAAACCAATTTTTTTAGCTTTTTTATATTGTTTGAGCTGAAGATATGTTTGCACCAACAGTGTATCAAGATCATCTTTTCGATTCGAGTGTTTGTGCATATTTGCATCTATCAAAGTGATAATTTTTGTATAGTTTTGCATATCGTACAGGTCAAAAAGCAATTCAAAAAGATATTCTTCTTTATGTGTTTTAGTGTACAAACGCTCAAAATAAGTACTGCTTTGTGCATAGTTAGCTTTGCTTTGATACTCCAATGCGAGCAATATATCTAAATTTTCATCGTCATATGTATTGTTATTTGATTTGACAATAGGTTTATGATTGATGGTATTGTGCACTGTTTTTTGTGGTACCAATGAGCCACATGCTGCAAAGATCAATGGAATAAAGAAAAATATTAAATATTTTTTACAGCTGGACATTCGTTAAATACCTCTTGTTTATGCTCTTTAAAATGTTCCCAAAAAGGAAACGTTTTGCATTGGCTTGGTCGTGCATCGTAGATGCCGCACTGTTTTTTATTTATATCAAAAAAACAACAAATATAATTTTCATCACTCAAGTGTACCTCTTTTATGGAATACCTATACCCTACTTTAAAAAGGTGTTTTTCTTGAACTTCCGCAACACTAAGGTTTAGATGTTTTGCCAACGCTTTAATCTCAGTCGCATTGATCCAAATGTACCCAGATTCACCTATGCAACAATTCCCTTCACACTCTTGACATCCACTTGGATCAAATGCAAAATCATACCCTTGTTGAAATATAAAACTACTCATCAAACTGCTCCAGAATATCACACTTGATACTGTGCGTTGATGTTAAGTTGTAGATATCATTAACCTCTTGGGTATAGCTTTCATTTTCAAACATGATCAACGGTGGATTAATATGCAGTAAAGATTTTGAATTTTTACGTGCATAAACCATAACCAGCGTTGCATCCTTATTTGATTTTGGATGAACAAAGCGAACAGCTTCAATATTTAAATTGTTCTCATTTAATATTTTTATAATATCATTAAACTGCTTAACATCATAACAGAAAAATAGTTTACCATGAGCGTTTAAAAGTTTGGCACTTTGCACAATAAAATCATTTAAGGTCAAAGCGTTGTTGTAGCGTGCAATTTTTATATTTTTATTGTTGCTTTGTATAACATTTTGATGATAAAAAGGTGGATTAGATACAATTATATCAAATGTTTTATCGATATTCTTATCCAACAATGAGTGTGCATACAAATGTGCAGGGATATGATTGGTGCGTGCATTTGTTGTGCTTAGGAATTGAAACACTTTTTGAACTTCACATTGATGAAGATTCATTTTTTCATAATATTTTGCCATTAAAATACCTAAAATTCCGCTGCCGCTTCCAATATCAAGAAGTTCTCCATGGACGTGTTTAAATTTCTTTAAATTTTCAACAATAAAATCAAAAAGAAAGTGCGTATCACTATTATAGCAATAGCCGCCAAGGGGTTGATATATAACCAAAAATAGCACCTTTTTAAATATTTTTTGGTATTATATACAATTCAAACCAAAAGTAAGTAAAAATGAGAAATCAGGATGCAATAAATGGCAAAAAGTAGCTACGATCAAAAAGTCACAAAGCAAGATATTGTTGGTAAAATGAACGATCTCAATGATATTTTAAACAACTCTTGGGATGGTATTGCAATTATCGACGAGTTTGGAAATTTTGCTTTTGTCAACAAGGCTTTTTCTCCAATTTTGAATTATACAAAATCAGATCTTCTGAAATTAAATTTTCTTAATCTTGTAGATGTTACAACTCGAGATGTAATAAAATTTGGAATTATCAAAGCAAAAAAACTTGGCTCCATACGTAATTTAAAATTGATTTGCAACCGAAAAGATAAAAAAAAGGTTTACCTTGAGGTCTCATTAACATTTATGGGAAATAAAAAATACTTTGTGCTAAATGCAAAAGATTCCACAGAAGAGATAAGCAAACGCTCACTTATGGATCAATACATTTTATCTTGTCAATTAAACTTAAAAACCGAGTTTACTGATATTAGCGAAGCTTTCTGCCGTTTACTTAAATACAACAAACATGAACTTCTCAACATACCACTGTCAAAAGTTAAATACGAAATTGTTGATGAAAGAAATATTTCTGATGTATTTGAAAATATTAATGTACAACACGATTGGACAGGTATAATCAAAATGTTTACACAACAAGATGATGCTCTTATGTTGGATGCTAAAATTACTGATATACACAATAAATATGGTGATTCCGTAGGATATGAATGTATTTTTTTTGATATCACCAAAGAGGTAAGCATCAATAAAAAAACCCATATCACCAACTCCTCAACTGCCCAAAGCAGTTTTCAAATTGCCTCAACAATGATGAAAAAAGTTACGCAACGATGGCTAAACCCCTTGCATAAAATAAACAAAGAGATGATTCAACTTAAACAAACACAAGATATCAATGAGGCAAAAATCCTTACGAACAATCTTCTAAAAGAAAATAAATCCTTACTGGATGATATTGAATTGTTTAATAAAAATTTTATTCTTGATGAAGATTTTGTACAAGTTAATATAAAAGAGGTTTTAGAAAACATCATCACAATGCTTGAGCAAAACAACTCCAAGCACAATATATTGATCAATAAAAGCATCAACACGGTCACTCTTATAAAATCCATCCCTGCAAAATTAACCGATATCATTTTTAGTTTAATCACCAACTCCCTTGAAGCATTTAAACGAAATTCTGTATCTGATCCCCTATTGGATATCAGTTTAAGTCAAACTCAAAAAGAGGTGATAATACAAGTTGTAGACAATGCTGGGGGCATTAAGAATGAAATAATTGATCGTGTATTTGATCCCTATTTTTCAACAAAAAATAAAGCAGGCAGAGGGATGGGCCTGTACATGGCAAAAAATATTATAGAAAATCACCTCAAGGGTAAGATAACCATAGAGTGCGAGGAGGATTTTACTCTAGCTACTATTTTGCTTCCAATCGATTGACGATTGTTTGTAAAATCTCTGCAGTCTGTTCTTGAGTAATATTCCCCTCCATTGCTCCCATTGGAACAACACCATCAAATAAAAACAAAACATCTCCTTTACTCGTGATCTCATAGATGAAATATTTTGATGGGTCAATATCTTTGAGATTTAAAGATTGTGCAAACCAACCATTATAGTCATAAATCATTGGTGTTGTATTGTTTGCATTAATTTTTTCCAAAGTGGGCAAAACCCCCATTTTTTTAATCAGCCAAGGTGCTTGCGATATATTTGCTGCAGTAATGTAATCAAAATCTGTACTAAAGTGTTGCTTCAGCTGATTGATCACCACCAAGGCATCTAAGTTTGCAATGGCAACAATGGTTTTTGTTTGAGCTTTAATGAGTTGTTCTTTATCAATCAATCCCTCTTTGCCCACGAGTTCAAAGTTTTTTGGTAAACTGTTGTATGTAATTTTATGAGGGATAGTTTGCTTTGATTGCTGGGTGGGTTTAGGAGCAGCCAAATACGTAAAACCAACCAAAAATATTGTTGTAATAAGTGTAATAACTAGTATAACTGGAATTCTATGCATAAATAATCCTTTAGTGTTGTTTTCTTGCCCAACGTTGAAATAAACGATGGGACTGAATGTTTTTATTAATTGATTGCTGGTCAAAAAGATTGTTAACCAATATATTAGCAAGGTATGCAGCCAGCACAAACCCTCTTCCACCTAGTCCATTAAGAACAAATAAATTAGGGTAAACGGTGTATTTTTCCACTGGAACCTTTGAGCCTTTTTTGATATATGGATAATGTTTAAAAGTTAAAGTGGAGTCTACAAGAGAACCTACAATAGGAAAATAATCCATACTCGAAGCACGAGCTCCGGCAACCTGATTTATCACTTCAACGTTATCAAGTTGAACAATTTGTGAAGCCAAATCTAAAAGTTTTTTAGTATCTTCTTCATCAATCTCTTTATGATCAACAAAACGATGGTGCGTTGCCCCAATACTTACACGATTAAAGTCGTCACTCATTGGTGTGGAAATTGATACCGAACAGTTTTTATGATAATTATAGGATGTTTTTGAACTGGTTTTAACATCAATACGTTGTCCCCATACTGCACGTATATTTAAATACAATTCGTCAATAAGTTTAGTGCAATGACCCGTTGTAAGAATAATTTTTTTAGTTTTTATTGAGTTGTTCAACAAATAGATACCACCATTAAAATCAAGAGTATCAATATTGGTATTAAAAAGTTTTTTCACATCTTTTGTCAGTGATTCACAAATTCCCTTGGAATCTACAACACTCCCGATTGGAAAAAAATATCCATCATCTTTTTGTGTATAATCAAAGTCAATATAGGGTTGATACGATGTAAACTGTTTTTGCGCCACAGTGTCTTTTGGGATTCTTAGTGTTCCGCAGTTGTTGATGCAGTTTGAAAAATTAGTTTTGTAATAATCTACACTGTAAACCAAAGCATTATTAACCAAATCTTTAAAATCATTGGGTTTACCCAGCAATGGTGATAAAAATGCACCTGCTGCTCCGCTTGCTCCTTGAGCAATAGATTCATTTTTTTCTATTAAAAGTATACTGGAAGTTTTCTTTCTAATTTCATGCGCAACACTGCATCCAGCAATACCTGCTCCTACGACTACATACTCATAAATCATCATTAATCCTAAAATTGGGTCGCCAATACCCTCTTCCTCCTCTTAGTGAAACACAATGGTGTTTAGGAAGTTTTGATCGATAAAACTCTATGCGTTCTTTTGTTTCTTTGCCCGAATCGCAATAAAAAACAAAAACACTTCCTGCGGGGAGTAGATTCAATTCAAAAGGGTTGTATCGTATTGTTTGGATACCTTTAAGGGGTTTAAGTGTCGTGTCAACCAAATAGGTATTAATCCCTTGCTTTTTCAGTTGCTTTGAATAAAGTAAAAATTCTTCTTGAGTCCACTCGTCACATTCCAACATCAATCAAGAATCCTTTTTCATTATAATTAATGCGCGAATTGTATCAAAATATAAATAATCATACGCTTGCACAAAAAGTATCTTTAGCCTACTTTAGCTTCCAATTTCTCAATAACCCTCCAC
>JAYEFX010000259.1:0-5800 GCA_034658775.1 Campylobacterota bacterium | reverse complement strand
CACCATCCATTACCAACATTGGTCGAATATGCTCATCAAACACGGCATCAATGGCTTTGATTCGCTGAACGATTGTCATGGATCCAAAGTCACCCTCACCTGATTCACTTGCATCTGCTGCTTGCGTTAATTTCTCTTGGGCCATCTCTTTACGAACATCGTCTAAGATATCCACAAGATAGTATTCTTTTTCTTCATGACCACCAGGTTTGATACATGATTTACAAAAAGCACCTGCTTTGGTGTAATCTGTAATTTGCTCAACCGTCGTAAGGTCATTGATTCGAATCACCTCTTGAATCGTATCAAGTGTAACACGCGCACACTCACACACAATAATATCCGTTTCAAAACTTTCCATATCTACGCCTTTGTACGTAGCGGCTGCTTTTTTGATAACATCGTATGCCATAACTGAACAATGCATTTTTTGAGGTGGTACTGCAGGTACATCTGGAGTATCTCGCATCGCTTTTTCAACATCAATATTGGTAATCTTTACCGCTTCATCAACTGTTTTACCCAAACAAAGTTCAGTCATAATATCACTTGAGGCAATCGCCGTTCCACAACCAAATGATTTAAACTTAGATGCTACAATCTTCTGTGTTTCCTTTTCAACAGCCCAATACAATCGTACTGCATCTCCACAAGATTCTGCTCCAAAGTCCGCTACAATTAAATCTGCATTTAATGCTTGGGCTTCTTCCTCTTTGATCTCACCTTGATGTTGTGGATTGTTCATTCTATCCGTTACGATGTCACTGTATTCGTCCCAAATTGATCCGCTTATTAAATCGCCTTTTGCCATATCGTATCCTTCTTAAATTCTATTTTTATTTTCTATTATTATGTATTACAGTTGACTTGTATGATGCTTTGGAGTATACGCATACGAACTTGATATTCCTCGTAATCGTGATACTGCATCTTTAACCTTGTCAATTGCAAAATCAATTTGTTCTTCTGTATTAAATCGACTCAATGAGAATCGAATTCCAGTATGTGCCAATTCACTATCACTACCAAACGCACTCATTACAGGATTTGCTTCTAAGTCTTCACTTGCACATGCTGATCCTGTTGATGCCCCAATATGATTCTCATTGAGATCCCACAACATTGACTCACCCTCAACACCTCGAATAGAGATAAGTGTTGTATTTGGTGTTCGATTTTCTCTTCCACCAATTAAAATAGTATCTTCAATCTCTAAAATTGCAGTTTCAAGTTTATCTCTTAATTTTCGTACATGATTTGCTTCATAGGCTAGTGCCATTGTAGATGTAGCCAATTTCATCGCTACTCCCATTCCTACCATAGATGCAACATCAACCGTTCCAGCTCGTCGTCCACCCATTTGATCACCACCGTGCATCAATGGAGTCAACTCAATACCTTTTTTGATGTACAATCCACCAATACCTTTTGGTCCATGAAACTTATGCGCTGAAAATGAAAGTAAATCAACATTTGCTGCTTGAACATCAACAGGAACTTTTCCAATAGCTTGAGTTGCATCCGTATGAAATAATACTCCAGCTTCTTTACAAATTTTACCAATTTCAAAGATTGGGAAAAGTTTTCCCGTTTCATTGTTTGCCCACATAACGGATACCAACGCAGTATCTGGTCGAATTGCATCTTTAACACTTTGTGCATCTAAAACACCTTGTTCGTTTACCGTAAGGTACGTTACTTCCACACCTTGTGTTTCCAAGAAATGACACGCTGCTGTGATAGCTGGGTGTTCAACTTCCGTTGTAATGATGTGCTTTTTATCGCCATTTAAAATCTGATCTATCCAAATACCTTTAAGTACCCAGTTGTTTGATTCCGTTGCATTTGCAGTAATGATAATATCATCCTCATCTGCAGCTCCTAAACCATCGTATAAATAATCCAATGCTTCTACCATCTTTGGATGCGTTCCTGCTCCAAATTTATGCAAAGAGTTTGGATTTCCATAAATTTCACAAAAGAATGGTTTCATCTCTTCGAAAACTTGTGGGTCTACCATTGTTGTTGCGTTATTGTCTAAATATACTTCCATTTATATTTCCTCAAATTTGACTCAATATCTTAATGATATTAAGTATCATTTTTAAATAGGATATATTTTGTCCTATTTCTCTTAAACGCATTGTAAGTTAAATAGGATAAATTTTGTCTTAAATGAAGGATGTAATTATGATATTGTTATTTTGAATTTAGAAATATGCAGTTTTACATCACTTCTAGGTCTAAATTTAAACTCTTAAACTCTTCATACTTTGTGATGTTAAGATTAAGTGCATCTTCGATTACTTCGAGTGCATCCAAGGTATCTTCATTGACAACATTATAATACACATCATCATACTCATCAATGATAAAACTGTTGTCTTTAAACTTTACAAACTCTACTGTATCAAAAGAGTTGATAAGTTCTTGCTCTTTTTTACTTAAGACCTCTAAAAGTTCATCCTCTTCATCATCATCCAACTCTTCAAAATCTACATAGATATAGTTTTCTTCGTCTATTTTATTTTCAATGATGTTTACAATATGTTCACCCACACGCACTGCTTCAATAAAATAAATATGATTTTTCACCTCATCTTTAGCAGTTTGATCATTAACAATAACATTTGTTGCATAAACCGTTTCACAAAAAGTATCATTATGTATTTTTAAGATGTTTCCATCTTCAGTGACGGCGGTATTGTCACATAAGGTGTATATATTTTGACCTTCCCAGGTTCTTCCGGTTTTTTTAAGCATCTGTTTTCCTTGCAAATAGACTAATAAAGTTCTTTATTATAGCTAAAAAATACAAAATAGGTACTATCATAAAAAGGATTCTTGCAATCTCCTTATAGATTAATCTATTGAAAATATTGTATGGATTGCTCTAAAGTTTATTCGATACAATGGGGCAAAAACATACAGGATACTTATGCAAACCTATAAATTTATTTCATGGAATGTCAATGGAATACGTGCCGTTGATAAAAAAGAAGCCCTTAAATGGGTTGATGACGCCAATATCAACATATTGGGACTTCAAGAGATTAAAGCAGAACAAAAACAGATTCCAGATACTATCTTTGATACCCAATACCCACATCTTCAAGTAAACTCATCCATCAATAAAGGGCAATCAGGTACTGCATTGTACAGTGACATCACTCCTATACATACATCTACAGCTGCAAACGTTGATATCTTGGATGAGGGACGAATCAATGAATTTCATTTTGATACCAACGATAAAAAAATAGCCTTTTTCAATGTCTATTTTCCAAATGGACAACGAAATGAAGAACGATTGATCTATAAGATGGAATTTTATGATCGTTTTTTAGAACACTGTGAAGCTCTCAAAAAAGAGGGTTATTCTGTCATTGTGTGTGGAGATGTCAATACTGCACATACGGCTATTGATCTTGCACGACCCAAAGCCAATGAAAAAACTTCCGGATTTTTGCCCATGGAGCGAGAGTGGATGGATAAATTTGTGGCACATGGATATGTGGATACTTTCAGACATATCAAAGGCAACGAAAGTGATCATTACAGTTGGTGGAGTTATCGAGCCAATGCACGAACCAACAATGTAGGCTGGAGAATTGACTACTTTTACGTTAGTGATGATTTAGTAGACAATATTACCGATGCATACATCATGAGTGACAAAATGGGAAGTGATCACTGCCCTATTGCTTTAGAGATTAAATTATAATGCAAGCAAACTCTACATCTGTTCGTTTTATTCGTTTAGGAGCATTGATGATGGCACTGGCTGTTGCACTTGGAGCATTTGGGGCACATGGTCTTAAAAAAATTGTAGAGCCCCAAATGCTCGTTGTTTATCAAACAGGGGTACAATACCATTTTTATCATGCATTAGGACTTATCTTTATTGGTTTGATTGCAAACGTACAAACTGATGACAAAAAATTACAATTATCGGGTTGGTTGATGTTTGCAGGTATTGTAATTTTTTCAGGAAGTTTATACATCATGACACTTACAGGAATCAAAGAGATGGGTGCAATTACTCCTATTGGTGGGGTTTTATTTATTGTATCGTGGATTTTATTAGTACGCTCTTTTAGTACAAAAAAGTGACTAAAAGAAATTGATTGCAAATTAATATTATTTAAGTAAATAACTATAAGATTTTATGATATACTATTAACTTAAAAGGCTTATATCATGAAATCTATACGGATCAAAATGCACGATTGGTTGTTGAAACCATTCAAAAGATCATTGATGAATTAGGTATTGATTATTCCCAAGGTTATCATCATGGTAAACCCTCACCTACACTCTTGGAACACTAAACACCACAGATACGTTCAAAGCTTTTAACTTTCATTAATAAATAATTTGATATAATTGCGCCAATCAAAGTACTTAGTAGGGAAATATTGGTATTTATATCAGTATTGGCATACTTTAATCAGTGTGTTTACGCTATCCGAACAAACTTTGAAAAATATTTTTTAAAGGATTTTAGAATGAAAAAAATTTTATTCTTAATGGTTGCATTCGCAACAGCTGCTTTCGCTAGCGAAGGTGGAAGTGAAATGGTTCAAGCTTATTCAGTACTTGCTGCTGGTGTTGGTCTTGGTATTGCTGCAATGGGTGGTGCAATTGGTATGGGTAATACTGCTGCTGCTACAATTGCTGGAACTGCAAGAAACCCTGGTCTAGGTGGAAAACTTATGACTACAATGTTCATTGCTTTAGCGATGATCGAAGCACAAGTTATTTATACACTTGTAATTGCTCTTATTGCATTGTATGCAAATCCATTTTTATAGGAACTAAGAGTTTTACCTCAAGCTAGAGAGGTCTTCCTCTTTAGCTTTTTTTATTCTATAGTATAAATGCACCTGTGGTGGAACGGTAGACACGCGGGCTTGAGGGGCTCGTGCTTCACGGCGTGGAAGTTCAAATCTTCTCAGGTGCACCATACAACAATCAAAAATTTTGATACTGGACAATTGGGAGAGCGGTCGAATCCGCTACCTTGGAAAGGTAGTGTACCTCACGGTACCGAGGGTTCAAATCCCTCATTGTCCGCCACAAGCAACCAGTAAAACTCTATAAATACTATTAATGCGACTCTGCATACAAATGATTGTTTCTAATATTTTAACATGTTAAACAAGTAAATAATAAAACTTAATCATCAATTATCATATTTTCAATGCTAGACAAAGAGTTATTAGCTAGTTAGCTTCAATATTATTACTATTATTAACCCACTTATAAAATGGTATGAGATTAATAGTAATGTTATCGTGAAAAATTTCATCTTCACTATCATAAGTAATAATCACACCACTTTTTAGATTAAACTTTTTGCAAGCATTTATTAAGCCTTTGATTTCTCTACTTTTTGTATTTTCATCACTCATATCATATGTAACTTGAATAGCTTGTGTGATAGTATTTTGAACATTGACTATAAAATCACATTCGCTAGTTGTTTCTTTATAATAAAACAGCTCTTTATAGTTTCTTTTAAGTTCAAGAAATACTGCATTTTCTAAAGATTTACCTATATTATCAGAAAACATAAATTCAGTTGCATTATTTAACCCTATATCAATGCTATAAATTTTTCTCTCACCCAACTCTTTATTTGTCAGCGAATTATCATATCTATGTAATGTCAGTGCTAAATAAATATTTTGAACATAATCTAAAAAGTCATATAGTGTATTTTTACCTATTTTTATACCTGCTGATTTGAGTTCATTATATATCTTATTAATTGATATTTGTTTAGTTGATGTTGCAA
>JAYEFX010000258.1:0-5853 GCA_034658775.1 Campylobacterota bacterium | reverse complement strand
AATCACGTATTATTATAAAGAGTTAAATAAAACTAATCCAATATGGGAAACAAAAGAATTCAACCATGAACGATAAAACAATCTATCTTTGTGCCATTAGCAATATCGAAAGCGGTACATGCGAGCAAGACTGTAAATTTTGTACACAAAGTGTCAAATACAAAGCAGACATAGTCCGATACAAAAGAAAGGCCATTGATCAAATTGTCAATGAAGCAAAACAAGCACGACAAAATAAAGCAATTGGTTTTTGCTTGGTAACTGCAGGAAAAGGGCTAGATGAATCTCGAGTTAAATTTGTGTGTGAAGCAGCACGTGCGGTTAAAAATGAGAATCTTGGTCTCAAAATTATTGCCTGCAACGGTACTGCAACACTCGAACAACTCATTGAACTTAAAAGTGCTGGAGTGGACAATTATAACCATAATTTAGAAACGTCAAGAGATTTTTATCCAACAATTTGTACAACACATACCTGGGATGAGCGATATCAAACCTGTCTCAATGTTACAAAAGCTGGTCTAAAATTAGTCTGTGGAGGTATATTTGGAATGGGGGAAACTCAAGAAGATAGAATCTCAATGATTGAGGCGATTGCTTCACTTAAACCTATGAATGTACCTATTAATTTTTTTCATCCCAATGAAGCCTTGCCACTGGTAAAAAACTCTATAAGTAAAGAGCAAGCGTTTGAACTGATCAAACTTACACGTAAAATGGTTCCTGATGCACATAAGATCATGGCTGCAGGAGGAAGAGAATTGATGTTTGGCAAAGATCAATATCAAATATTCAATTACGGTGCAAACTCTATTGTCATTGGAAACTATCTAACAACCTTAGGGAAAACTGCCAAAGATGATATTGAAGCACTCGAGTCACTTGGGTACACAATCGCCAATGAGTGTTATTCAAAATAGGTAAATGATGGATCACAATATACTTATTATCATCGCAGTTTCTGGAATCTTATTTATCTCTCCATTAATTTCGCAATTGATAAAAGTGCCCACCATCCCTATTGAGATTGTTTTAGGGTCACTAATATCCCATTATGTATTTATCAATTCCAGTCACATTTTTGATCTGGTTGCCGAGTTAGGCTTTTTATATTTGATGTTTTTAGCCGGTCTAGAAGTAGATCTTAAAAAATTATTAAAAATATCTCCACAGATATTGAAACGCTCCTTGCTGTATATAGCCCTGCTTTATGTGCTCTCTCTTGTTGCTGCATTGTATTTGGGTTTATCCCATATATTTATAGTCATTTTACCGTTAATCTCCATTGGTCTGCTTGCTGTTTTAAAAAAAGAATACGGCAATGAACCTTGGATTGACCTAGCTATTACTGCGGGTTTAATTGGCGAGATAGTCTCTATCATTCTTTTGACAACAGTGAGTGCGGGGCTTGAATTTGGTGTTGGATATGAATTTTATAAATCCCTATTGTTGCTTGCATTAGTTTTTGTTTTGATGATTGTTATCTATAAGTTGTTTCACAATGCAATTTGGTGGTATCCTCAAATAAAAACATTATTAATGCCCAAAGACGATATGCAAAATCAAGATATACGATTGTCCATGGCTATATTCTTTTTGATGATTGCCATTATGTTGTACCTTCATCTTGAAGTAGCATTTGGTGCGTTTATCGCAGGTACCTTTATTGCTACATTTTTTGAGCACAATAAAGCCTTGCCTCATAAACTTGAACAGTTTGGTTTTGGATTTTTAGTACCAATATTTTTTATCTCAATTGGCGCATCGTTTAATCTTGAATCAATTTTTGAAGATAATTTAGTTTTTACAGCATTTCAAATCACTATTGCTATGATTCTTATCCGCTTTTTTGCCGCACTTGTTTTTATCAAAGATCTGAAGTTTAAATCCACACTGTTGTTGTCTTTATCACACTCGATGCCATTGACGCTTTTGATCGCCGTTGCTACATTAGCATTTGACAACAACAGCATCGATAGATTTTATTACTATGCGTTTATTTTAGCATCAATTTTAGAAGTACTTATAGGGATGATCAGTATACGTATTGTTCATCAAAAGTTAAAATAGACTAATCCATTTTATAAATAGTGACCATCTCCCCTTGATGGGTAACTTTATACGATGCTGGATGATTTTTCGTTTTAATTACAACTCTAAAATATCTCTGTTTTTTATGATTTCCCACCGTAACTACATCAAAATATTCTGAATCTAATACCGACTTTTGTGTATAAAAATTAACACGTGCATGATAATCTAAAACAATTTTACTCACATCATTAAGATTAAATTTACGAAACACTTTATGCGTTGTGTATATCTCTAAACGATCTTCATAGTTTATTAATTTTACAAATGAGGTTGGATTAAATACCTCTTTAGCCACAATTGTTTCAATTGCAACAGGCTGAACATTTACAGGCTCATCAACAACCTTTTGTGGCTCTTGGACAACAACTGGTTCAGGTTTATTTTCAACAGGAAGTTGCTTTTCAATCGATTTTATCAACTTTTTTATTTTTGATTCTTGCACTGCAACATTGGGTATCTCTTTTTTGACAACCGGCGGAACTATTACAGGCTCTTCTTTTTTAGTCTCAACGATCTGTTTTTTTTGAAACTCTTGAGCATACTCTCTCTCTGTTTCTAAAATACGTTGTTCATCTTCTAGATATGCAGCAGTTGGTTCAAAAGGATTTTCTCTAGCTTGCGCACCTAAAACAACTATCAATAGTGTTAAATATATCCATTTCATTGTACGGGCTCCAAATTTTTAAGTTCAAAATACTCTTTTTGCAATCGAGCATTTTGATGTTGATAGTTTTTTATCTCATTTTGCAAATGGGTTCGTTGATGTTTCAATGCAGTATACACTTCAACAGAGTTTTGACCAAAAAAGATACTGGCAAAATGGTTTGCTAAAAAAAGTGTGCTCAAAATGCTTAACGCAATAATAGCCACAAATTTAAAACCAAACCGTTTTTTCTTTTTTTGTTTCAAAATTTCTAATTGACTTATTTAGAAAAAGGTTGTTTTCCTAGATATTCAGCATAACCAATCTCTGCACCAATCTCCAATAATCGATTGTATTTTGCGATACGATCACTTCGTGCTGTTGATCCTGTTTTGATTTGTCCACAGTTAAGTGCAACAGCAAAATCAGCGATAAATGCATCTTCACTTTCTCCAGATCGATGAGACATAACACAATTGTAATTATTTCGTTGTGCCAATCGAATGGTCAACATCGTTTCAGATACCGATCCAATTTGATTTGGTTTAATCAAAATTGAATTTGCAATCCCTTTTTGAATCCCCTCAGCCAAAATATTTGCATTCGTAACAAACAAATCATCTCCCACCAATTGTACTTTATGCGCAAGTTTTTGGGTTAATACTTTCCAACCATCCCAATCGTCTTCACTAAGACCATCTTCAATAGATACAATTGGGTATTTAGCACATAAATCAACATAATAATCTGCCAATTGTTCTGAAGTGATCTCTCTATTTTCAGACTTAAGTACATACATCCCTGCATCATTAACCAATTCAGAAGCTGCAACATCAAGCGCTAAAGCGATCTGCTCACCAGCTTTATAACCAGCTTTTTCAATCGCTTCCATGATCACTTGAAGTGGTTCTTCATTTGATTTTAAGTTTGGAGCAAATCCACCCTCATCGCCAACTGCAGTCGATTCACCCATAGCATCAATAATCTTTTTTAGATGTTGATAGATCTCTGAAGTTGCTCTTAAACCTTCGTTAAAATCTTCAAATCCTACTGGCATAATCATGTATTCTTGAAAATCAACTGAGTTGTTTGCATGCTCCCCACCATTTATGATATTAAACATAGGCACAGGCATGGTCATGGCATTTGCACCACCCAAATATCGGTATAATGGAATATTAAGTGATGCAGCAGCTGCTCGAGCTACAGCCATAGAAACACCTAAAACAGCATTTGCTCCAAGTTTTGCATAGTTGTCTGTACCATCAATATCTTTCATGGTAGCATCTATTTCAGCTTGGTTAAATGGACTTAATCCCAGCAGCTCATCTGCAATTAACGTATTTACATTTTCAACTGCTTTTAGCACACCTTTTCCCATGTAACGATGGTCTGCATCACGCAACTCTAGAGCTTCTCTTTTACCTGTACTTGCACCACTTGGTACGATTGCACTTTGCTTTGTACCATCGCTTAAAACTACGGTAGCTCTTACGGTTGGATTACCACGAGAATCCATTACTTCATCTGCATATATATTGTCTATAAAAACCAATTTATTTCTCCTAAATTATTATATTCATTACTATTTTAGAATATTATATTCAAAGTTTGATTGATATTTGCTTTTAGAGTAGGAGGTTTATTCCCCTTCCTTCTCATCTTCATTAATTACACCCATTGCAACTTTGATTTTATGTTCAATTTCACTTGCTATTTCAGGATTGTCTTTTAAAAATTGTTTAGAGTTTTCTCTACCTTGACCAATCTTAGAATCTTGATAAGAGAACCAAGCTCCAGCTTTATCAATGATATCAAGTTTGACTCCATAATCCACAATCTCTCCCATTTTAGAGATACCTTCCCCAAACATAATATCAAACTCAACCACTTTAAAAGGAGGTGCCACTTTATTTTTTACCACTTTGACTTTAGTTCTATTCCCAATACTTTGCTCTGCTTGTTTAAGTGTTGCAATTCTTCGAATATCAAGTCGTACCGATGAGTAAAATTTCAATGCATTTCCACCGGTTGTTGTTTCTGGACTTCCATATCCCGTCATACCAATTTTCATTCGAATCTGATTGATAAATATTACTGTTGTATTCATTTTATGCAACAATCCCGTAATTTTTCGTAATGCTTTACTCATCAATCGTGCTTGTACACCTACTTGCATATCATCCATATCTCCATCAATCTCCACTTTTGGAGTTAATGCAGCAACAGAATCAATAACAACTAAATCAACAGCACCACTTCGAATAAGTGTTTCTAAAATCTCCAAAGCTTGTTCCCCATAATCGGGTTGCGAAACCAATAAGTTATCGGTATCAACTCCTAGATTTTTTGCATAAACTACATCCAATGCATGCTCAGCATCAATAAACGCACACACACCTCCAGCTTTTTGACATTCTGCAATTGCATGAAGCGTTAAAGTAGTTTTACCTGAACTCTCCGGTCCATAAATCTCAATAACTCTCCCTTTTGGAAGCCCACCAATACCCAATCCCAAATCGAGTCCTAAAGATCCTGTGCTAATTGATTCAATCGCTTCTACAGGTTTGTCTCCTAATCGTACTAACGTACCTTTACCAAATGTTTTGTCCATCTGTTTCATTGCCAATTCTAACGATTTTTTTTGTTCATCCGTCATGTTTATATCCTATTTATTTTTCTTTGAGTGAATTTTATCATAAAAATTTTAAACTACTTCATAATATTACAAAATGCAATATTTTCTTTTTTATTCTTGTAAAATTCGGCATTTAAGGTGTTCATTATAGGATAAGTACTACAATTTAATTACAAGCTTAAGGTTACTCATAATGTACATATTTAACTCTTTCCTACTTATGATACTTACAAGCTCAATAGTTGCTTCGCAGCTTATTACTCCTATTCCATTAATCCCTCAATACCATAAACAAAAAGCACTCTTAGGAAAAAAACTTTTTTTTGATACCCGTCTTAGTGCTGACAATACTATCTCTTGTGCAAATTGCCATTTCTTAGAAGATGGTGGAGATGATAATGTTGCTGTATCTACAGGAATATACGGTCAAAAAGGCACACGCAACTCCCCTACAGTTTTAAATGCACGATACAACAGC
>JAYEFX010000257.1:0-5879 GCA_034658775.1 Campylobacterota bacterium | reverse complement strand
GCTTTGTATGTAGAAGATGAAAAAGATTTAAGACAAAGTGTATATGAGTATTTAAAAAAATTATTATTTTGTTCAACTGTTCGAAAAAGTGGAAGTGTTTCTTAATGCTAAGGGATACAACATCTTAAGTAAAACCATCACGGATGAAAAAATTCATATTTTTGTTCAAACCAATGAGGGTCTAGAAGAGTTATTGATAGATGATGAACTGTTTGCCAGTCCGTATTTTTCTGAAGCAACCTATATTTTTAATAAACTCAATGAACGAGATTTAACTTTATTTAATGGACAAGATCTGATTGAAATTCTTGAGAAGATTGAAGGGTTCGCAAAAAAAGGTGCGTATATTCAGCGATACAAAGGTCTAGGTGAGATGAATCCGGAACAATTGTGGGAAACCACCATGACACCTGAAAACAGACGATTATTAAAAGTAACAGTGAATGATGCAGAAGCTGCTTCAGATACGTTTACATTGTTTATGGGTGATGAAGTTGAGCCACGACGAAAATACATTGAAGATCATGCCAAAGATGTTGAGCATCTTGATGTCTAAGGAGAAACAAACCATGAAATATGGTCAACAAGAGATTCAAGATTTTGACATCAATGCAAAAGAGCATTATTGGCCCAATACGCATAAAAAAAGTTACATCATCAGTATAGATCTA
Source organism: Campylobacterota bacterium (assembly GCA_034658775.1). Classification (GTDB taxonomy): domain Bacteria; phylum Campylobacterota; class Campylobacteria; order Campylobacterales; family Arcobacteraceae; genus JAYEFX01. The sequence continues at coordinate 5,208 of JAYEFX010000257.1, read as the reverse complement.
CCTGAATTTATGTGTTTGTGTCCACGATCGGGTTATCCTGATTTTGCGACTATTAAATTGCAATACACACCCAATAAAAAAGTGATTGAACTAAAAGCACTTAAACTGTACATTAATTCATTTATGAGCAGACATGCTTCGCATGAAAACTCTGCTAATGAGATTTTTGATACTTTATACAGTAAATTAAAACCTAAATGGATGAAAGTGGTGGCTGATTTTAATCCACGCGGAAATGTTCATACGGTTATAGAAATAGATTCTAAACACATGTAAGGAATTTAGGAGTATACCTTTGGAAAGATTAGTAAATACAAGTCAAGCTGCAAAATTACTCAATCTTTCTGTTCAAGGTGTGCATTACCGTATAAAAAAAGGTCAACTAAAATCCAAAAAAGAGAATGGACGCGTATACGTTTACATTGATGAAGATAAGATTCCACCAATACCCTCTTCCTCCTCTAGCACTTCACAAGAACACTTTGATACGATTATTAAACTTAAAGATGAGCAAATAGAACAATTTGAACAAACCCTTAAAATGATCATCAAACAATACAAACGTGAAATCAAAAGGCTCGAAAAAAATCAAACACAGATGCTCGAAGTATTTAATCGTGAAATTCAATTGCTTCAACAAGCTTTTAATGAGATGCGCACGGTTTATCAAGTAGAACATAAAAAAGAATCCGTAGCACAAATGCATTTTATGAGTGTCAATGATTTTTTTGTTTTGATGAAAAAACATGCTTTAAGTGATCAGCAGATAAAAAAACTTATTTTGTTAAGAATAAAAAAGGGTGATGCCCGATTTATTTTTGATAAAAATACAAAAGAACTGCACATCTATAAAAGTGAGTTTAAAGACCTTTTACAATAGGTACAGTGTAACACAATCGTAACATATTAATTTAACTTTCCCTTTCTTTAAATAAATACACGATACAATCATGCATTAAATTTTAAAAGGAGATTATAAATGAAAAAAATTGTAAGTATAGTTGCTGCAACAGCAATGGCTGCGAGCATAGGATATGCAAAAGAGGTTAAGATAGGTGTTGTAATGCCAATGAGTGGACCAATTGGTGGATTTGGACAACATGCAGTAAAAGGATTGAACTTTGCCAATGAGTTGACCCCTACACTAAAAAATGGTGATACGTTAAAATTAGTATTGTTGGATAATAAATCAGATAAAATTGAAGCGGCAAATGCGGCAACAAAATTGATCTCAAGTGATAAAGTTACGGCTATTATTGGTGCATTAACATCAACCAATACAATGGCATTAACAAAAATTGCTGAAGATGGTAAAACACCTGTTGTTGCTCCTGTTGCAACTAATCCACTAGTAACTAAAAGAAGAGCATTTACTTCACGAGTTTGTTTTAATGACAACTTTCAAGGTTCAGTGGCTGCAAACTTTGCATTTAATGACTTAAAATTAAAATCAGCAGTGGTTATTACAGATGTAAAAAATGATTACTCTATTGGTATTTCAAGCGTATTTAAACGAGCGTACAAAAAAATGGGTGGGACAATTGCTAAAGTAGTTAAAATCAATCAAGGTGATACTGATTTTAAAGCGATGCTTTCAAATATCAAAACACTTAAGCCAGAGTTGATTTTTATCCCATTTTATTCTGCTGAAGTTGCTTTAATTGCAAAACAAGCAAAACAATTAGGGATCAATGCTAAATTCCTAGGAACTGATGGTATGGCTGGTGATAAAGTATTTTTTGAAGTGGGTAAAGATGCTGTTGAAGGTTTCTATGGAACGAACTTATTTTCTTCAGATGCACCAAAAACTACAGATGCATCAAAAGATTTTGACACTAAATTTAGAGCAAAATTTAATGAAGCGCCACATCCATTTGGTGTGTTAAGTGCAGAAGCATACAATGTAATTGTTGCAGCGATGAACGGATGTAAAGATCCAAGCGATTCTATTTGTGTTAATAAAAACATTCGTGCAACTAAAGATTTCCAAGGTGTATCTGGTGTGATCTCTTTAGATGAAAAAGGTGATGCGGTACGATCTGCAGTAATCGAAACTATTAAAGATGGTAAATCTGTTTACCTTAAAACAGTAAACCCTTAATTTTTATTTAAATCTCTTGGGCTTAGACCTAAGAGATTTAATCTTTCAATATTCAAACAAACGGAAACATTTAAAATATGGATTTAATAACCTTTTTACAACAAGTGATCAATGGTATTAGTGTGGGTAGTATGTATGCCCTTATTGCTATTGGATACACGATGGTCTATGGTGTGTTGCGACTGATTAATTTTGCTCATGGCGAGATTATGATGGTGGGAGCATTTGTAGGATACGTGATGATGGCCATTTTTGGCACCTCTTTATTAACAGCAGCTTTTATAGCCGTGGCTATTTCAGTACTAACTGGTGTCATGACCGATAAGATTGCTTATAAGCCATTGAGGTCTGCACCGCGTATCTCGTTGCTTATTACGGCTATTGGTATATCGTTCTTTTTACAAAACTCAATCAATGTATTTTTTGGAGGAACGGCAAAGTCCTTTCCTGTTCCAGAATTTTTCGATATGTTGATTAATATTGGTGGAGTGATTTTTACACCAACGGTAATTATTGTACCCATAGTAACGATAATACTATTGATGATATTGTTGTACGTTTTATACAAAACAAAATACGGTATGGCCATTCGGGCTTTAGCGTTTGATATTAAAACCGTTTCGCTTATGGGTGTGGATGCCAATAGAATTATTATGTTGGTATTTATTATTGGATCTTCATTGGCTGCTGTGGGTGGTATTTTTTGGGCATTGTCGTACCCCATCTTGACCCCTTACATGGGAATCATGATAGGGCTTAAAGCCTTTGCTGCTGCCGTACTTGGTGGTATTGGATCCGTTGGTGGAGCGGTACTTGGTGGATTTATTTTAGGATTTGCCGAAGTGATGTTTGTCGCATTTTATCCAGAGCTTGGTGGTTATCGTGATGCGATTGCGTTTGTGTTTCTTATTTTGGTCTTGTTAATAAAACCAACAGGTATCATGGGAATTAATTTTGAAAAGAGTCGTTTCTAATGGATAAATTAAATTTTAAATACATTGCATTTATCGCTATGGCGATTGGATTTTTGGTTCTTGCGCAAAACTCATTGGATGATTACAGTATACGTATTTTAAATAACATTGCGATATTTATCATTCTTGCAGCATCGTATAACTTGATAAATGGTGTTACTGGACAGTTTTCCCTTGAACCCAATGGTTTTGTTGCTATTGGTGCGTATGTGACTGCATTAGCACTGTTAAGTGAAGATATGAAGTGGGAACTGTTTCAACTTGAAGATCCAAGTCCTTGGATATTGGCACTGAGCTTGGATCTGGTTCCTGCTCTTTTATTAGCAGGAATTGTTTCAGCTCTGGTTGCTTTATCGCTATCTTTTCCTGTGTTTAGAGTTCGTGGGGATTATTTGGCGATCGTAACGCTTGGGTTTGGATTTATTATCAAAGTGATTGCGATAAATTCTCCTTCATTTACCAATGGAGCTATAGGACTGAATGAAATCCCCAGTGTGAGCAACCTTTATTGGACAGGTGGAATTGCTATTGTAACCGTTGTGGTGATGCTTAATATTGTGTATTCAAAGTATGGTCGAGCCATGAAAGCCGTTCGTGATGATGAGGATGCAGCTGCTGCTATTGGGATTAATACCATGAAGATCAAAACCTATGCCTTTAGTACATCTGCATTTTTTGAAGGTATTGGTGGTGGATTGTTGGCTATTTTATTGACAACTATCTCCCCTGATCTGTTTCAATTTTTCTTAACGTTTCAATTGCTCATCATCATCGTTTTGGGTGGTTTAGGGTCAATGACCGGAGCTATATTGGGTACAATTTTAGTTATTGGTGGAACGGAATGGCTTCGATTCTTAGATGGTCCTATGAGTGTTTTTGGATACGATTTAGGTGCGCATCCAGGACTTCGTATGGTTGTTTTTTCCATGCTGTTAATTTTGGTTATGCTTTTTGCACGAGAGGGTATTTTTGGCAAAAAAGAGCTTACTGATCTGAAATGGTTTAAAAAGTTGTTTGGTAAAAAGGATTCTTATGATTCTTGAGATTAAAGATATCACCAAAGCATTTGGTGGAGTAAAAGCGATCAGTGAAACCTCATTTGAGGTACAAAAAAAAGAGATCTACGGTTTAATTGGACCTAATGGTGCAGGAAAAACCACCATGTTTAACATCATCACTGGAAACTACAGTCCAACGTACGGTGAAGTGTGGCTTGATGGTAAAAATATAACCACGCTGCCAAACTATAAAATTGTACGCCATGGAATTGCGCGAACGTTTCAAAACATACGATTGTTTTCAAGCATGAGTGTGTTAGACAACTTGCTAATAGGTATGGATCATGAAACAAAATATACCTACATGGAATCGATATTTAGATTTCCACGCTATTTTTCACAAGAGAAGAAGTCTGAAGAGTATGCTTTGCAGATTATGGAAAATCTTGGAATTTTAGAATACAAAGATGAACTGGCAACAAGCTTGAGTTATGGAAATCAGCGTAAAGTAGAGATTGCTCGAGCGCTGGCAACACGACCTAAGTTGCTTCTTTTAGATGAACCAGCAGCAGGGATGAATCCCAATGAAACCAAAGAGTTAGCTGAACTCCTTTTTAAAATACGTGATGAATACGATGTTACAATTTTACTGATTGAGCATGACATGAAATTTGTTAATCATCTGTGTGAACAAGTGTTGGTACTGGATTATGGAAAAGTGATTTTTCAAGGGCATATTAAAGATGCTATTCAAGATGAAGAGGTTATCAAAGCCTATCTAGGAGATTTTAAACATGCTTAAAATAGAAGATTTATCGGTTTATTATGGATTGATTAAAGCAGTGAAACAGATTAACTTTCAAGTTAAAGATGGGCAAATTGTTTCACTCATTGGATCAAATGGAGCAGGAAAAACCTCTACCTTAGCTTCTATTGTTTCGGATGTAAAAAAATCAGGTCAAGTATTTTACGATGGTTACGATATCTCAGGACACCCTACGCATCGAGTTATCAAAGATGGAATTGCCTTGGTTCCTGAAGGGCGTCGTGTGTTTATCAATCTTACTGTAGATGAAAACTTACGTATGGGTGCTTATAATAATGATGATCGTTGGGAAGAGTTGCGCGATCATAT